>CAYSGA010000253.1:0-3752 GCA_964430165.1 uncultured Eubacteriales bacterium | reverse complement strand
CTTTTCCATCATCGTCCTGACGATCCTGATCAAGATCCTGTTCTTCCCCCTGACTTACAGCAGCAGCAAGTCGATGGCCAAGATGGCCGAGCTGCAGCCTAAGGTCAAGTCGCTGCGGGCCAAGTATAAAAAATCTAAAACCGACATCCAGCAGCGCCGGGAGATGAACGAGGAGATGATGAAGCTCTATAAGGAGCACGGCGTGAACCCGGCCGGCGGCTGCCTGCCGATGCTCATCCAGCTCCCCGTATTCTGGGGATTCTTTCGCCTTCTGACGATCGGGATCGAATTCCGCCACAGCCCCTGGATGTTATGGATCAAGGATCTTTCGGTTCATGATCCTACGTATATCACTCCCCTCTTGATGGGGGCGACCCAGTTCATCAGCCAGAAAATGACCCCGACGTCGGCCGACCCCTCCCAGGCCCGGATGATGCTGATCATGCCCGTGGTCATGACCCTCTTCTTCCTGAACTTCCAGAGCGGTCTGGTCCTCTACTGGTTGACGTCGAACGTGCTGCAAATCGGCCAACAGGCCTTGATGAACCGGATGATGAACAAAAAAAAGGTTGAGAGCCATGGAAAAACAAGAAAAAAATGAGGACCTCCAGGTCGCTCCGGCCGTCGAGGAAGCCCCCGAATTCAAGGGAAAAAACCTCGAAGACGCCATCCTCCACGCCGAACACAAGCTAAAGCTTTCGCGGACCGAATTCGAGTACGAGGTCGTCACCGAAAAAACGCGCCTCTTCGGGCTCGGCAAGGCAGTCGTCATCCGGGCCCGGGTCAAGCGGTTTGACAAGAACGGAGACCTGGCCGCGTTCCTCGACCGCCTGATGAACGTCTTTCCGCTGGAACTGACATACGAAATCAAAACGAAAGAGGACATCAGCTTCGTCATCTTCGGAGGGGCGGACAAGCAGATCCTGCTCTGGAAAGACGGGGCGCTGCTGCTGGCGATCCAGCATCTCCTCACCAAGATCTCCGACCGGAAGGTCCAGGTGGATTGCGAATTTTTCCGGAAACGCAAGGAAAAATCCCTTCGCGATTACGCCCTCGACGCGGCTCATCGGGTCGCCGACTCCGGCCGCAACGAGATTCTGGACCTCATGAATCCCTACGAGCGGCGGATCGTTCATATCGCCGCCAATCAGGTCCCGGGAATTACTAGCGAAAGCCTGGGCGAGGGATTTCTAAAACGGGTCAAGATTTTTCCCCTGAATAAACGCGCCCGGTGAAGCGCCGGTCCGGACTTTTTGCGGTAAACCTCGCCGTGTACGACCTGTCCTTAGTCGAAACGATCGTCGCCGTCTCGACGCCTCCCGGTTCCGGCGGAATCGGCGTTGTCCGGTTGAGCGGGCCGGCGGCCCTCAAAATCGCCCGGACGCTTTTTCGGCCGAAGGAAGCGAAACGTAAATATGACGCCGGGCGCGCCGTTCTAGGTTCGGTCGCGGATCCCGGAGGCGGCCGGCCTTTCGACGAGGGCTTTCTTCTCTTTTTCAAGGCGCCCCGCTCCTATACCGGAGAGGACGTTGTCGAGTTCCACCTTCACGGAAGCCCGGTCGTTCTGGAGGAAATCGTCCGGCTGGCCGTCCGGCAAGGCGCCCGGCCGGCTTTGCCCGGCGAGTTCACCCTCCGGGCGTTTTTGACCGGCCGCCTCGATTTTCTTCAAGCGGAAGCGGTCGACGACCTGATCCGCTCGACATCCCTGGCCCAGGCCAAATCGGCCTATCGGGGCGTGGAAGGCGCCTTGTCGAAAAAAATCGAGGCTGTGCGCGACGGAGTCATCGCCTGGGTCGCCCGGATCGAGGCGGATATCGAATTTCCGGAGGAAGGCCGGGCGGCCTCGAAAAAACACTATACCGATAAAATAGATAGGATACGTTCGGAAGTCGACGGCCTTGTTCGAAGTTACGCAAAGGGGCAGGCTCTGGGCCGGGGAGTGACAATCGCCCTTGTCGGCCGGGCAAATTCAGGCAAATCTACTCTTTTCAATGATTTGCTCGAAGAGCCGAGGGCCATCGTCACCCCCTTTCCGGGGACGACCCGCGATTATCTCCGGGAAATCATTTGCATCAAGGATGCCTCATTCGTTCTCGTGGATATGGCCGGCTTGGGGCGGCCGGGCTCGCCAGTCGAACGTGAAGGCATCCGGCGCGGGAAGAATATCGCCGCCGAGGCCGACGGCCTTCTTCTCCTTCTGGACGGCTCCCGCCGGATTTCCGCGCCAGACTGCGCGCTTATCGAATCCTATCGAACTAAAAGAATCATTTTAGTTTTAAATAAAACGGACCTCCCGGAGAAAACTACGCTGGCCGAAGTGCGCCGCCGTTTCCCGGAACTTCCTTTAGCGGCAATATCCGCCTTGAAGGGAAACGGGTTGGCCGAACTCCGAAAGATGATTTACGGCCTTTTCTTTCCTTTGATACCCGCCGCGGACATCGTCGTCTTTCGAAAACGGGACAAACTCCTCCTGGAAGAAGTTTCCGTCCGCCTGTTCCTTGCCAAGGAGATGATTCAGGCCGGCCGGCCGATTGAATTGGCTGCCGAGGAAGCACGCGAAATAGTCACTCTCATCGGGCGCCTGACCGGCGAGATCCGCGCCGGCGACATCCTCAACGATATTTTCTCCCGTTTCTGTATCGGGAAATAATCTTATCCCCGACTCTTTTCCCGGCCCGAATCAGTTAAAGGTTGACTCGAAAGGCCTGTCCGGATATGTCAAAAACAGGGCAAAAATAGATAAAAAGCGACGAATCGGCATTTGTTAGCGGACTCGGGTATAATATCCCGCAAGATGACCTCTGAATCCTATGATGTCGTGATTGTCGGTGCCGGCCACGCCGGCTGCGAGGCGGCCATGGCGGCGGCGGCCATGGGGTGTTCCGCCTGCCTGGTAACGATGCACTTCGAAACGATCGCCCAGATGTCCTGTAATCCGGCCATCGGCGGATTGGCCAAGGGCCAACTCGTTCGGGAAATCGACGCTTTGGGCGGAATCATGGGTCTTGTGGCCGATGAAACGGGAATCCATTTCCGGCTGCTCAATCGGAGCCGGGGTGCCGCCGTCCAGGCACCGCGAGCCCAGTGCGACAAATCCCGGTACCGGACGGCGATGAAAGAGCGGCTGGAAAAAACGCCTGGGTTGTCCCTTTATCAGGGAATCGTTGTCGGGCTTGAGGTCGAGAAGAGAAAAATCCGAGGAGTCGCTTGCGGCGACGGCCGGGTCATCGGAGCCAAAACCGTCATCCTCACGCCCGGGACGTTTTTAAACGGACTCATCCATATCGGGTTTTCCAGTTATCCGGCCGGCCGGGCAAACGAACCTCCATCCGTGGAGCTTGGCGAAGCGATTCAAAAACTGGGCCTGAAAACATTCCGGCTGAAGACCGGAACGCCGATGCGCCTGGACTGGAATACGATCGATTGGACGGCGTTTGAAGCTCAACCCGGGGATGACGACCCGGTCCCGTTTTCCCTGAGGACGGAAAAGAAACTGGAAAACAGGGTGGTTTGTCACCTCGGCCACACGAATGAAAAAACCCATGGGGTGATCCGTCGGGATCTCTACAAATCCCCGCTTTACGGCGGCCGGATAAGGGGCCTTGGGCCGCGGTACTGTCCGTCCATCGAAGACAAGGTCGTCAAGTTTTCCCATCATGCCCGCCACCAGTTCTTTCTCGAGCCGGAGGGGCTGGATACGCCCGAAATCTACGTCAACGGACTTTCCTCGAGCCTCCCTTATGAGACGCAGC
>CAYSGA010000252.1:0-3766 GCA_964430165.1 uncultured Eubacteriales bacterium | reverse complement strand
AAATCATCGCGGTTGTCCCGGCGTACGACAGCTCGTTCAAGCTCGGGTCGGTCGGGAACCTGATCGGGACCATCGTCCAGGACCGGACGTCCGGAGCGTTCGGCGAAATCGGCCGCGTTCCGAAACTCGTTCCGCTCAACCTGACCCTGACGCGCGAGTCGGGACCCGCCCGCGAATTTCATCTCAAGCTGGCCGTCGACAAGATCCTCACCCCGCTGCTTGTGAACCTGACGATTTCCACGCTCCTCGGCTCGGAGGACCGGGCCATCGGCGACCTGTCCCTCGAGCTTCGGGGAGACGTTTATCTCGACACGTCGCCGGGACAGGCCGTCCATGTCGAGGACATTTTTTCCGGGAACCTGGACCATGCGGTGTCCGAACTCTCCAACCTGGTCACGGCCGTGGTTTACTATTTGACCAACAACGAATTCAAGGACGTCGGAATCCACCGGATCGACCTGGACGTGCGGTCGTCGGAACGGCCGAAAACGGCCGTCCTGGAACGGGTCTGGCTCGACCGGTATGAAGCCGCGCCCGGCGAAACCATCCGCCTCAAGCTGTTTTTAAAATCGTTTCGGGGCGGAAGCCGGGTCGAGGAAATCCCGTTTCAGGCGCCGAACCTTCCGCCCGGGTCCGAGTTTCAACTGGTGGTCGCCGACACGCGTTCCATGCGGCAGGTCGAACTCGGACAATACCGGTCGAGCGGGATCGAGCCCCGGAGTTTCGAACAGCTTGTCCGCCTCCTCAACAACATCCGCAAGAACAACCGGATTTATTTCAAGCTCGTCGCCGCCCGGCCGGGACTGTTCCTCCGCGGGGAGGAGATGCCCAACCTTCCCCCGTCCATGAAATCCCTGTTCGCTTCGCCGCGGGCCGCGACCACGTCGCCCGTCGAAATCAGCGTGTCCACCCTGAAGGAATACCAAATGCCCGTCCCGTTCGCCTTCGAGGGATTGGCCGTGATTCCCCTCAAGATCCGCAAGTAGGAGTACGATCATGAAACGCGCCCGAATTCTTCTCGGGTCGACCCTCCTCTTGGCCGCGGCGGCCGGGGCGGTCGTCCCTCAACAATGGACGTTGCGGAGCTTCGATGATTTTCTCCGCGGAAAATTCAACGGGATCGCGGTCACGTCCGACGGCGTCCTGGCGCTCGCTTCCCCCGAGGAAAAAATCGACGGCCCGTCGGAGGATTTTTACCTCTCCTGGGCGATGACCTCCGAAGGGACGGGTTACCTCGGCACCGGCCACGGCGGAAAGATCTATCGCCTCGGAAAGGACGGCAAAGCGGAGCTCTATTACCAAACGGCCGAAATGGACGTCACCTGTCTCCTCCCCGGGCCGAAAGGGATCCTTTATGCCGGGACTTCACCGAACGGAAAGGTGTACAAGATCACGGCCTCAGGCAAGGGGCAGGAGTTGTTCAATCCCGATGAACGGTATATCTGGGACCTGGTTTTCTCCGAAAGCGGAAACCTCCTGGCCGCCGTCGGCGAAAGCGGCGGGATTTATGAAATCAGCCCCGAGGGCTCAGGTCGACAGGTTTTCAAAGCCGACCAGACCCACATCCTCTGCCTGGAGATCGATCGCGACGGCGGTCTCGTCGCGGGCAGCGGCGGCGCCGGGCTCGTGTATCGGCTGGCCAAAAACAGCGGGAAGGGAACGGTCGTTTTCGAAACACCTTTCGAGGAAGTCCGATCCCTCGCCTTCGACCCGGACGGAAACATCTACGCTTCCGCGGGCGGAACGGTCAAGGCCACGCGCCGCGAAACCGCGGCGGCTCCCGTCCAAGCGTCGGCCGGCGCCGTCGACGTTTCGGTTTCGGTTTTGGGCGAAGCCGCGGCCCCGGTCCAGGCCTCGGCGAAAACGGGAATCCGGCGGGCGGCCGCCGATTCCCAGGAACCCGGGGCGATCTTCCGGATCGGCCCGGACGGTCTGGCCCGAAGGGTCTGGTTCTCTCCCGAGGAACAGGTCTACAGCTTGTTTTGGAATGAATCCGAACGGAAAATATATTTCGGAACCGGACCGAACGGCCGGCTCTACACGCTCGACCGCGGGGAAAAAACCTCCCTGCTTCTTCAAAGCGAGGCCGAGCAGGCCTACGCCTGCGTTCCCGACGGAGGGCGCCTCTATCTTCTCTCCAACAATCCGGCCGGCTTGTCCCGGATTTCCCCCGACCGGCGGCTGAGCGGCGAATACCTGGGTCCGGTTTGGGACGCGAAATTGGCCTCGCAGTGGGGACACATCGATTGGGAAGCCGCCCTTCCGGCGGAAGGCGTTCTTCAGTTCCAATCGCGAAGCGGCAACACGGCCGAACCCGGCTCCACCTGGAGCGAATGGTCGCCGCCCTATCAAAAAACGGACGGGGAGCAGATCTTGAGCCCGCAAGCCCGGTACCTGCAAGTCCGGGCTTTGTTCAAGTCGACTTCGGCCAAGGCGGGCCCGGCGTTGTCCCGGCTCGACGTCCATTTCCTTCCGGCCAACGTCGCCCCGGCGATCTCCCGGATCGAACTTCTGGGACCGCATGAAGTCTTTCTCAAACCCCCGGACATGGATGAGGTTATCTGGGGCCTGGAACGGCGTTTGCCCGAGGCCGGGAAGAAAACGGACGACCTGCGGATGATCACCGCGAAAAAAACCGAGCGGCCGGGATTCCGGACCATGGTCTGGAGCGCGGAGGACGAAAACGGGGACACCCTCGTGTATTCGATCGCCCTGAAAAAAGACGGCGACAAGGATTGGCGGACGATCGAGGACCGCTGGCCCGAGGAAATCTTCGCCTTCAATACGGTCTATTTCCCCGACGGCGTCTATCAGATGAAAGTGACCGCCTCGGACGCGCTTTCGAACCCCGCCGGCCGGGAAAAATCCGGGGAGCAAACCGTCGGTCCGCTTCTCATCGACAATACCGCGCCGGCCGTCAAAAACCTTCAGGTTTCCCGGGCCGAGGGGCAATTGTCCGTAAGTTTCACGGCCGAGGACGGATTTTCCCCCGTCAAGGACGCCCGGGTTCTCGTCCGGCCGGGCGATTGGCGGATGGTTTTTCCCGAGGACGGCATCGCCGACTCGAAGACCGAATCCTACAAGTTCAGGATTCCGCTGCCGGCCGGCGCCGACGGACTCGTGACGATCATCGTCCGCGACGCGGCGGACAATACCGCCACTGTCCAAAAAGAGGTGGGGACAGGTCTTTAGCCCTGTCCCCAAAGGGCCCGGGCTTATTTCACCCGCTCGAGGTACTTATCCTCGCGCGTGTCGACCTTGATTTTTTCCCCGGCCAGGACGAACGGCGGGACCATGATCGTGATCCCGTTTTCCATGACCGCCGGTTTGAACGAGGCCGAGGCCGTGGCCCCCTTCATGTTCGGTTCCGTCTCGGCGACGGTCATCACCATCGTGATCGGGGGGACGACGTTCATCGCCTTGCCGTCGAACATCTCGATGGTGAAGATCGTGTTGGGGATCAGGTATTTCATCGCCTCGCCGATGACTTCGGGGGAGAGGTGAACCTGGTCGAACGTCTCGTGGTTCATGAAAACGTGTTCGTCGCCGGCGGCATAGAGATATTCCATTTCAACTTCGTCGAGGTGGACTTGCTCGACCCGGTCGATCGACCGGAAGCGGTGGTCCTTGACCGAGTTGTCGCGGAGGCTCCGGAGCTTCGTCTGGACCATGGCCTTCCACCGGCCGGGGGTGACGAGCTGCATTTCGACGCACCGCCAGAGTTGGCCGTCATCCATTTTCAAGATCATGTTTTTTCGGATCTGCG
>CAYSGA010000251.1:2494-3774 GCA_964430165.1 uncultured Eubacteriales bacterium | reverse complement strand
GAGGACGTGACGGACATCATTCTCAACCTGAAGTCCGTCCCTCTGAAGCTGAAGGGAACTGGGCCGAAGGTCCTCACCCTCCGCAAGGAAGGTCCGGCCACGGCCACGTCGGCCGACCTCACCGGCGACGGCGACATCGAGGTCCTCGACAAAGCCGTCTTGATCGCCTCGCTCGACAAGGACGGGGTGCTGGACGCCGAGCTGATCGTCGAAAACAACCGGGGGTTCATCACCGCCGACCAGAACTTCGACGAGACGCGAAGCCTCGACACAATCCCCCTCGACTCCTCCCATTCGCCCGTCCTCAGGGCCAACTACCGGGTCGAACCGGCCCGCGTCGGCAAGCGCATCGACTACGAAAAACTAACCCTGGAAATCTGGACGACAGGCGCGGTCCCGCCGGTCGAAGCCCTGGCCCAGGCGGCCAAGGTGATGCGGGATCATTTGATCATCTTTCTGAACGTCGTGGACGAGCGGGCCGAGAACGAGCCTGTGACGGCCAAGCGCGAAGTCCCGTATTTCGCCCAGGTCGACCTCCTGGCCAAGCCCATCGAGCACCTGGAACTTTCGGTCCGGTCCAACAACTGCCTCCGTTCCGCGGGGATCGAAAAAATCTACGAGCTCGTGATGAAGAGCGAGGACGAGCTTTTAAAGACGAAAAACTTCGGCCGCAAGTCCCTGGGGGAAATCAAGGATACGCTGGTCACCCTCGGACTCGGATTGAGCCTCGATTTGAACCCGAAACTTCTGGAACGAATCAAGGGTGAAACGAAGGAAAAAGCGAAGGAGACGGACGAATGAGGCATCGCTTAAGCGGAAGAAAACTGGGCCGGACCACGGCCCACAGGCAGATGCTCCTGCGGAACCTGGCCACCTCGCTGGTGGAAAAGGAACGGGTCCGGACCACCGTCGCCAAGGCCAAGGAATTGCGGCCCTTCGTCGAGAAGCTGATCACCCTGGGCAAGAGCGGAACCCTGGCCGCCCGGCGCCGGGCGCTGTCCGTCCTGTTGAAGGAAGACGCGGCGACCCGGTTGTTCGAGACGGTCGCCCCGCGGTTTGCCGAACGGTCCGGCGGGTACACCCGGATCGTCAAGCTCGGCCCGCGCAAGGGCGATGGGGCGGAAATGGCCGTGATCGAACTGGTGGGTTCGGAATTCAAGGCCAAGGAAAAGAAGAAAAAGGACAAGGGCAAAAAGCCGGCCAAGGCCTGAGCCTTCAGAGAAAAAAACGGCAGCCCCGTTTCGCCCCGAGGCGGAACGGGGCTTTTTTTTGCCCGGGGG
>CAYSGA010000251.1:0-2394 GCA_964430165.1 uncultured Eubacteriales bacterium | reverse complement strand
AAACGGCAGCCCCGTTTCGCCCCGAGGCGGAACGGGGCTTTTTTTTGCCCGGGGGGGGGTGATGAGCCGGGTGGGACCGGAGACATGGGGAAACCGCCGTCCTCCCCGTTTCGGTTCTTTTCGCGCGGCCGCGTCCTCTCGCCCTTGCGCGTCCGGACTACTTCTTCAGCCATTCCAGCAACTTGCCCAATAACTCGTTTGTGAGAGTATGCCCTCCCTGAAATTCATATGCGGTCACGACGTGTCCTTTGTTGGGAAAATATTCATATTGGGAGGTCAAATGCTTCCGTTTAATAAGCTCATCGCTTATTCCGCGGGCAATGAACATCTTCATGCCTACGGCTTTCTCGATATCGACCGTTTGGATAATGGCGCCTTTGCAGTCAATTTCCGGCATTATTCCCGCAATCGCGGCAATCCCCGCTACGAGCGCAGGATTACGCAAGCCTGTCATGTAAGCAAGCGAGACTCCCTGAGAGAAACCCAGCAAGTACACCTTTTCGATGGGATATAATGAGGCAACTTCCGAGATCACTTCAACGACGCGGGAAACACTAAGGATGTCTTTCTTTTCCCAAACGCTCCTGTCCCCGGTCTCGTAGAACCAGGAATAACCTCTTGAGCCGGTTTTCTCGAAAAGGCGCCGTTTCTTCCGGCCACGAGCTCCGGGCCGAGATCGTTATTAGATATGCCGGAGAAGACAAATGTCATCGGTTCGATTCATCCGTTAGGCGCTCCTTTTGAAGGCGTCGGCGAAAAAAGGAGCAATTAATATGCCATTTGTACCTTGACCGCCGGAAACTGGGCTGTGAACCCGGCCGGCCTGTTTCCCGGGGAGAGAAAGCAACCTGTATGATGAGTGTCCGTGCGGGAACGCCTTTCCAAACCGAATATTTTGTAAATTTTGCTTACATATAATACTTATTCTTTTCTTGCAAAATTAATAAAACTCCTTATAATCCTGCCGCGGGGAGAGTCACTGTTCCCGTTCAGCTAAGAAAGGAGTAGAACTCATGGGTAAAGCAAAATGGATCACCGTGTTTCTTTGTGCTTGGGTCGCCTGCTCTTCATTTGTTTTCGGTGAAGAAGCAGTTGAAGCCGCCATTCGCCAGCGTGTGGGCGAATATCAATCGGCCTACAATCGGGGTGATGCCAAGGCGGTGGCGGCCATATATACCGAGGACGGCAGCCACACCTACGCGCTTGGTTTCACCCACCGCGGCCGAGTGGAAATCGCGGCGGGGTTGGAACAAATGTTTGCCGGGGCCATGAAGGGTACGCAAATCGTGTTGACGCCGACTAAAATCCGGGCGGTCACAACGGAAGTGGCCGTAGAGGAGGCAACTTTTGAAATGACCGGCTTCAAGACTCCCGAAGGTGCAGAGGTCGGGCCTTTAAAAGGTTTGTGCTTGGCGGTTTATAAAAAACAAGGTGCGGAATGGTTTGCCGTAGCGGTCCAGTGCATGATGCCGCCTCCCGCCGGAGAGAGGAAGTAGGCGAACGCGATCCCCCGGCCGAATATTTTCCGTGATTGTTCCGAACAGGGGGGAGCGAGGCCTATTTACGGCTTATCTGTCGCCACGGGTTCCTCCTTTGTCATATTCCCAAGGCCCCATCATCCGGCCCTGACCATATTTAAAGGGAAGTCTTGATTCTCACTCGTTGACAATGTCCGGCACCCGGAGTATCGTTTTTTCATCAAGCGCGGCTTTGGTTCCGTCCTGGAAGGAAGAGCCGGCGAGATCCATGAAAAGGGAAATCTCGGCACCGTGACGAAGGGAGGCCTTGCCGTGAAATGTTCTCATTGCGGCTTTGAGAATCCAACCGGGGCGCGTTTTTGCGGCCGCTGTGCGGCTCCTTTTTACGCCGAAACCGGCCCGCCCCCTCCCACCGGAACGCTGAACCTACCCATTCGCGAACTGACGACGGGGACGACCTTCGTCCGCCGTTACCAGGTCATCGAGGAAATCGGCCGCGGCGGCATGGGCCGCGTTTACAAGGTTTTTGATACCGAAGTCAAAGAGAAGCTTGCCCTCAAGCTCCTCAATCCCGACATCGCCGCCGATGCCGGCACGGTCGAGCGTTTCCGGAGCGAGCTGAGGCTGGCCCGGATCGTCTCCCATCGCCATATCTGCCGAACGCATGATCTCGGCCGCGATGAGGAAACGGGAACCTATTACATCACCATGGAGTATGTCTCGGGCGAGGACCTCAAGAGTTTCATTCATCGGATCGGAGTCCTCCCCGTCGGCAAGGCGGTGACCATCGCCCGCCAAGCAGTCGAGGGATTGGCCGAGGCCCACCGCCTGGGCGTCGTCCACCGAGACCTCAAACCTCAGAACATCATGATCGACCGGGAGGGTGGGGCGCGGATCATGGATTTCGGGATCGCCC
>CAYSGA010000250.1:0-3789 GCA_964430165.1 uncultured Eubacteriales bacterium | reverse complement strand
TTTATCTGACCCAAAACGGCAAGCGGGACGACGACGTTGTGCCCTACGTCTGGAAATCCGACGATTACGGGAAAACCTGGGTCGATATTTCCAAGGGGATTCCCCTGGGACCGGTCAACGTCATCCGCGAGGATCCGGTCGACTCGAAGATTCTCTACGTCGGCACCGACCAAGCGGTTTACGTCACGACGGACGGGGGAGCGACCTGGAACGTTCTCGGCGGGAACCTGCCCTCAACGTACGTCCACGACCTGATTATCCATCCCCGGGACAACATCATCGTCATCGCCACCCACGGCCGCGGGATGTGGGCCCTGGACGCCAACGCCGTCAACGGGAAGGACAAGCGCCGTCCCTGGTCTTGGGACGAGGAAGAGTAAATCATGCGACCCGCCAAAGCCGTGATTCCCGCTCTCGTTCTGCTGTCGGCCGCGGTCGCGGGATTCTCCGTCCAGGCGACCGCCCCGTTTCTCCAGTTGCAATGGGCGGACGAATACGCCGCCCTGAAGGCCCAGACGCCCTATCCCAACCTGGTCTGGCGGTTCATCGGTCCAGACATCTGCAGCGGCCGTTGCACCGATGTCGCCGTCCCCTCGGGCGGGACGAACGTCATCTACGTCGGCTCGGCCACCGGCGGCGTATGGAAGACCGAAGACACCGGCGCGACCTGGAAGCCGATCACCGACGAGCTGCCCACGTCTTCCGTGGGAGATCTGGCGGTGGCCGAGGCGGACCCGAATATCGTCTGGCTTGGGACGGGGGAGGCCAACCATTTCCGGGCGTCGATCGCCGGCATCGGCGTCTTCAAATCTACGGACGCGGGCGCGACCTGGACGCACATGGCTCTCACCGGCACCCACAGCATCGGGCGGATTCTCATCCATCCGACGAACCCGGACGTCGTCTATGTCGCCGCGACCGGGCATGAATGGACCCCCAACTACGAACGGGGCGTTTACAAGACGACCGACGGCGGACGAAGCTGGGAGAGGGTCCTCTTCGTCGCCGATACGGTCGGGGCGATCGACCTGGTGATGGACCCGGCGAATCCCGACGTCCTCATCGCCTCGATGGTCAACCGCATCCGCCGCCGCTGGAGCGACCCAGTCCCGGGCGGGGGAGACGGCCTGTTTAAAACCACGGACGGCGGCAAGACGTGGAAGGAACTGACCGCCGGCCTTCCGGACACGGCCCTGACCGGACGAATCGGCCTGGACTTGTGCCGGGCGAAACCCAACGTCGTCTACGCCTATGTCGACAACCACAATCCCCTCCGGATGCCCGATCCCGAAGAGCGCGATTCCTACGGCCGCGCCCGGACCTACGCGGACATCATCGGAGCCGAGGTTTACCGCTCCGACGATCAGGGCGAGCACTGGGCGAAAGTCAGTCCGGCCAACCGACTGTTCGAGCGTTTCGGCGGGACCTACGGCTGGGTCTTCGGCCAGATCAGGGTCGACCCGGTCGACGAAAACACCGTCTACCTCATGGGGCTGGGTCTGTTCGTCTCCCGGGACGGCGGAAAGACCTGGACGGAGATCGCCCGGGACGTCCACGGCGACCATCACGGCCTGTGGATCAACCCCGAGGATCCGACCTTCCTGATCAACGTCAACGACGGCGGGGCGGCCCTGTCCAAAGACTGCGGGAAAACCTGGGTGAGCTTCATCAAGGGGATACCGGCCATCCAGTTTTACAACGTCGCCCTGGACGCGGCCTCGCCGTTCGCCGCCCACGGCTCGGTCCAGGACCACGGTACGATGCGCGGGATGGGGATCGCCCCGGCCAAGGACGGAGTCGCGTCCCCGGTCCGCTGGGAATACGCGGCCGGAGGCGAAGGGACGCAGATCGCCGTCGATCCGACCGATCCCAGCGTGGTCTATTCCTCATCGTTTTACGGCCGGCTCATGCGGTCGGAATACCGGGACGGGCAATGGAAGGGGAAAAACATCTATCCCAAGGCGGCCCCGGGCGAACCCGAGCACCGCGGCCAGTGGCTGGCGGCGACCATCCTCTCGCCCCATGACCCGAAGACCGTCTACCACGGTTTCCAATATGTCTTCCGCTCCCGCGACGAAGGCGCAACCTGGGAAAAAATAAGCCCGGACCTGACGTCTTTCGACCCCCAAAAGCAGGGCAAGCTGCCTTACGCGATCCCGTTTGCCACGATCACGGCCATCGCCGAATCGCCTTTCAAAGCGGGCGTTCTCTATGCCGGGACCGACGACGGCCGCGTCCATGTCACCCTGGACGGCGGCGGGCAATGGACCGACATCACCCCCGGGTTTCCGGAAAACACCCATGTCTGGACGCTGGTCGCTTCGCAACACGACCCGGCGGCCGTTTATTGCGCCCTCGTCGGGCGTCACGAGGACGATTTTACGCCCTACGTCTTCAAATCCGCGGACTACGGGAAGACCTGGACATCGCTGGCGGCGAACATGCCCGGCGGCCCGGTCAACGTCGTTCGCGAAGACCCGAAGAAAAAGGGCGTTCTCTACGCCGGCACGGACCAGGGCGTATTCGTCAGCCGGGACGGGTTGGGCGCCTGGCAGTATCTCGGGAAAGGCCTCCCCAATTGCCCGGTCTGGGACATCCAGATTCATCCCCGCGACAACATGATGGTCATCGCCACCAACGGCCGCGGGATGTGGGTCCTGGACAACCTGTCGCCCGTGCAGAAATAAAATCCATGGAAACGATCCGCTCGGACCGATACAAGAAAACCGCCACCGGTGGGTGGGCGGTCGTCGATAAAGAATAAGATAAAGTGGGGACAGGTCTTTAGCCCTGTCCCCTCGATAAACCGAGTTGCACCTGAACAGGGGAGCTGATGGAAATAGATAAAACCCTGTATGTTACCAATCGCCGGGAATGGCGCGCCTGGCTGCGGAAGCACTCCAAATCCGAAAAAGCGATCTGGCTCATCTATTACAAGAAAGATTCGGGAAAACCGCGCATTCCCTACAACGACGCGGTCGAAGAAGCGATCTGTTTTGGCTGGATCGACAGCACCATCAAGAAAATCGACGAGGAACGTTTCACCCAGCGATACTCGAAAAGAAATCCCAGGAGCCCGTATTCCCAGGCGAATACGGAACGGCTGCGGGCGATGATTAAAAAGGGGAAGGTCGCGAAGGAAGTCTTGGCAACCATTGGAGACATAGCCGAGGAAAAATTCAAGGTTCCGCCCGACATCCTCAAAGCCATAAAAGCAAACAAGGACGCCTGGAAGTACTTTCAGTTCTTCTCGCCGTCCTACATCCGGATCCGCGTCGGCTTCATCGACCGTTCCCGGAACAATATGGAATATTTCCAGAAACGTTTGGCGTATTTTATCCGCATGACGGCCAGGAACAAACAGTTCGGGTACGGGGGGATTCAGAAGTATTATTGATATGCTATAATTCGCCCGAAATGGACGAGTCCCGCCTGTTCGCCGACGATCCCACGACTCCGATGATGGAGCAGTATTTCCGGATAAAAAAGGCCCATCCGGACGCGATTTTGTTCTACCGCCTGGGGGATTTCTACGAAATGTTCTATGAGGACGCGGCCGTCGGCTCGCGCGTCCTGGAAATCGCCCTAACCTCCCGGCAGAAGGTTCCGATGTGCGGCGTTCCGTATCACGCTGTCGCCTCGTACTCGGCCAAGCTCCTGCGCCGCGGTTACAAAGTCGCGATCTGCGAGCAGGTAGAGGACCCCAAGCTGGCCAGGGGTGTCGTCAAGCGCGCGGTCCTCAAGATCCTGACGCCCGGAACCGAGGTCGAGGTCGACCCGGACGCGGCC
>CAYSGA010000249.1:0-3798 GCA_964430165.1 uncultured Eubacteriales bacterium | reverse complement strand
TTTTCATCAAGCTCACCACGGACCCTCCCCTAACCGCGCCCTTTTTCATCCGGGTCGCCTGCCTGCTCATCATGGGCCTCACGATCCCCGGCTACTTCGTCATCCACCCCAACGAAGCCATGGTCTTCACCTTTGTCGGACGGTATATCGGATCGGCCCGCACGGCCGGATTCTACTGGACGAATCCGTTTTGCGCCAAGCACCGAGTCACCCTCCGCGTCTCCAACCTGATCAGCGACAAGATCAAGGTCAACGACGCCTGCGGCAATCCGATCGAAATCGCCGCCGTTGTCGTCTGGCACGTCGTCGACACGGCCAAGGCCAAGTTCAACGTCGACAACTACAAGAATTTCGTCGCCATCCAGAGTGAAACGGCGGTCCGCCAGCTGGCCAGCCATTATCCTTACGACTCCCACGAAAAGGACCAGGAGTCGCTCCGGACCAACCCCGACCAAATCTCCGAAAAATTGCGCATTCAAGTCCAGGAGCGCCTCGAAGTTTCGGGCGTCAACGTCGTCGAGGCCCGCCTCATGCATCTGGCCTATGCTCCGGAAATCGCCCAGGTCATGCTCCGCCGTCAGCAAGCCGAGGCGATCATCGCCGCCCGGCGCCAGATCGTCGACGGCGCGGTCGGCATGGTCGAAATGGCCTTGAAAGGCCTCGAACAGTCGGGAGTGGTCCACCTCGACGAAGACAAAAAGGCAGCCATGGTCAACAACCTTCTCGTCGCCCTCGTTTCCGAGAGCGAGACGACACCCGTCATCAATACGGGGACGCTGTACACCTGATTGATCGATGACCGATAAAAAGAAATTCCTGTTGCGGCTCGACGGCGAGCTCTACGACGCCCTGGAAAAATGGGCGGCCGACGACCTGCGCAGCGTCAACGCCGAGATGGAATTTCTGTTGAAGGAGACGGTCCGGAAGGCCGGCCGCCTCAAGGCTCCGGGTCCGGCGCCCAGCCGGCCCGCCCGGGAGAACTCGTAGAGACGGAACAACGGACGTTTTGAAACGAAAACGTCAAGGAGAGGGATATGAATCTTAAGAAACTGGCCATTCTCATCATCATTATCATCGTGACGGTGATCCTGGCCGTCTCCTGCGGGACGAAGGGAGTGATGCGGGGGGCGTCTCGGGAGGACCGAGCGGGATGGGTCCTTATCCATCTCGAAGGAACCTCCCGGGAAATCGGATACCAGCACGGCCGGCTCTTGGCGGCCGAAATCGACGAGGTCGTGAAGACGCTCTCGTTTTTCCTTGAAAAAGAGACGGGCCGCGGTTGGTCTTTCTACCGCGAAGCCGCCAAAAAAATCTTCTGGCCCAAAATCGAGCGCCCGGTCCAGATGGAAATCGAAGGCATCGCCGAGGGCCTCCGGGCCGGTAAGGCCGGGTCGAAATACGATAAGTTCGACATCGCCGCCCTCAACGGTTGGATCGAGCTGGCCTGGTATTACGTGCCGGGGCTCGAGGCAAGCGGGAGGAAAACGGTCGGGCCGAAGGCGCCCCCCCACTGCAGCGCCTTCGTCGCTACCGGGAGTTATACGACGGACGGCCGGATCATCATGGGCCACAACACCTGGGAGGACTATGTCATCGGGGAGCGGTGGAACGTGATTCTCGACATCGTCCCCGACACCGGCCGGCGGATGCTCATGGACGCACTCCCGGGATTCGTCCACAGCGGATCCGATTTCGTCGTCACCGGGGCGGGCCTTCTCATCACCGAAACGACGATATCTCAATTCGCGGGCTTCAAGGAAGACGGCGTCCCCGAGTTCGCCCGGGCCCGCACGGCCGCCCAGTATGCCGCCTCGATCGGCGACTTCATCCGGATCATGACGACGGACGGGAACGGGGCGTACGCCAACGACTGGCTCGTCGGCGACCTGAAAACAAACGAAATCGCCCGGCTCGAGCTCGGCTTGAAGAACCACCGGGTGTGGCGAACGATGGACGGGTATTTTGTTGGGTCCAATTTCCCCCTGGATGAAAAACTCATCGCCGAAGAAACGACGTTCGACCCGAATAACGCCGGACAGTCCGTCTACATCCGCCGGGACCGTTGGGAGCAACTCATGGAGGAAAACAAGGGAAAAATCGACGTCGAAAAAGCGATGGAATTCCTCGGGGATCATATCGACGCCGGAACCGGGGCGGCGGCTTCCAATGCCGACGTTCTCTGCGGCCATGGAGACAATGATCCCAAAGGTTTGCCGGAATTTTCCTGGAAGCCGTTTCATCCGGGCGGCTCCGTCCAGGGAAAAGCCACCTCTGCCGCCCTGGCGAAAGAGATGAAAATATGGGCCCGGATGGGCCACCCCTGCGGCGAGGACTTTCTCGCCGCGCCTTTCGCGGCCGCCCATCCCGAATTTGCCGGGCATCTCCCCTATCTGCGGGACATGAAGGCATACCCGTGGACTCTCTTCCAAGGGAAATAATCGGTAATAATCGGTGCCAGTTTAACCATTCCCTCAATTACCAATCACAGACATTTATCTTACTCATAATAAATATGATAGAACTTGATATCGAAGCCCATTGTACAAGTCAAACTTAATCATAACCCTGGATCGAATTAGGGAAACGGTAAACCAGGTACCGATTTGATTTGATTTTTAGTGACGGGAAATGAGTGACGTGTCCCCCTTTTAGGGGGAGTGCCGCCCCCCTTAGGGGCTCTGTCCCCGAATTAGAAGAAAACCGCGATAGCGGCACCGACTAGAAACCCGGCCAGGACATCCGAGATGTAATGCATCCCAAGGATGACCCGGGACAGGCCGACGGCCAAGGCCCAAACAACGACAACCGCACCAATCGACGGAGTCCCGTAGATAATTGCCAAGACCGCGAGTGTCGCCACCCGGCCAGCATGACCGGAAGGAAACGAATGTGGATCGACCAGCCGATCTAACGCCCCCCATCGGCCGTCAGGACGCCGCCGCTTAAAGACCAACTTGAGAAGTCCGGTCAGAAACGTTCCGATGACCAAGGCCAACCCGGCCTTCCACACACCGATTTTCCACGGCCCGCGGCCGAAAATCCAGATCAACCCGGCCGCCGGGAAAAGAACCGTCGCGTCGGCCGTATGGGCGAGAACGGCGAAAACCCACCGGCCTCTCCCCTCCCCGAGTTTGCGGAGACGGGCGCTTCCTTGCGCGTCACGCTTGATCCAACCGTTGATCTTCAAACGCACATTCCTTCAGGTCGATGAATACTGTATTATATCGAAATAATCAGAAATCGGTACCAGGTTAACCGTTTCCCAATTTCGGGCTATTTGGGAAATGCGGGAAATACGGAAACGGTTAACCTGGTACCGATTATCGGAAATTATCCCCCGCGAGGAAAATGGGCGCCGTTTCTCCGGAACGAATCGACCGCGCCCTTATCATGCCGGCGATATTATAACGAAGACCGCCCGCTCCCGCCATATCATGAGGGCACCATCCCCTAATTCTGTATTAGTGGTATCATGACGATGATCGGCCGCCGGCCGAGCCGCGCGGAACGAGGAGGATTCCCATGTACCCGCGCATCAAGTACGACTTCGCCCAGGAACTCCTCAAAATTAAGAGCTCGGGGCTCTATAAGGAGGAACGGACCATCCTGTCGGACCAGAAACCCAATATCCGGGTCGAATATCCATGGGGTTGAGTGAGTGCCGCCCCCCTTAGGGGCTGCTTCCCCAAATTTACCCGCCCCTCCCTATTGGAAAACGAACCGGTTTTTCCGGTACAATGAGCGCATGAGAAAAGCCGCTTCCCCCGCCCGCGTTTTCTGGATCTCCTTATTCGTCCT
>CAYSGA010000248.1:0-3813 GCA_964430165.1 uncultured Eubacteriales bacterium | reverse complement strand
GAGCGGTTGGCTGTTAACCAATAGGTTGCAGGTTCGAGTCCTGCCCGGGGAGCCAAATTTTTTTCTAGCGTATTCACTCAGCTCTTACCGTCTGTCCTTCAAATCTCCTTCGTTTTATACTATACTCAACAATATGATAAGCGGGGGATGACAGTGAAGAAAGAGGGTAATAATTTTGCTTTCATTGACAGCCAAAATTTGAATCTCTCAATTCAAGAGCAAGGCTGGAAACTGGATTTCTACAGATTTCGCGTCTATTTATTGGAGCATTATGCGGTTCAAAAGGCTTTTCTCTTTCTAGGATTTGTCCCGACCAACCAATCGCTTTACACTTCACTTCAGAAATACGGCTACATTCTGATTTTCAAGCCTACTCTGCAATTACCCGATGGAAGAGTCAAAGGGAATATCGACGCGGAACTTGTCCTTCACGCGATGATCGAACTCTCTCAATATGAGAAGGCGCTCATTGTTACCGGCGACGGCGATTTCCATTGCCTGATTGACTATTTAAAAAAGAAGGATAAGTTGCTGAAGCTTATGATTCCAAATCGAAATAAATATTCATCATTATTGAAAAAATTCATGCCGGATACCGTATTCATTAACGATTTGAGGGAAAAACTGGGACTTCGAAAATGAAAGAGGAGGCATTACCTAGGGACGGAACCCGTCGGATAACCTCCCATCGTGATTCGCATGAAATATAGTCGATGGCGGTTGAATTGTCAAGTCGGAACGGTTTTGGAATCGCTTCCTGAATCGCGAGTGTGAGTCTGAATGACCACAACCGACATCGTCCGCACAGTTCGTTGGGATATCGGCCGCCGGCTCCGGAGGCTTTTGAGCCTCGATTCCTCACTCTACAGGTAGTACAATGATCGGGGGCAGGTCAGAGGATGTGGTGGCCAAAGCCCGGGCGGCAAAAAAATGGTGTGCCAACGCTTCGGAGCATGCGAAACAGCATGGCGGCAAGCCGTGGACGTATCTGCTCATTCCGCATGATGCGATTGCGGATAACAAGACGCTTCAGGGATTGGCCGCAACTTATACATGGCGAGAGGACTGATATCATACGAGTTTGGAAAATGAATTGAAACGGATCAAATATCGTTCGGGGATGCTGGAAATCGGCTTCAAGCCGAGGGATCTGGCCATAAAGATCTGGAACGGGATTCAAATTCCGTTGGAAGTGAGAAAAGTCGTTATCGACGAAGATTTGGAAAATCTTGCCGGTGTACTTGGCGACCGGAAGGCCAGTGATTCCGTGGAGTACGATCACTTGACGCTTGCTTATCGCGGAGGAAAAACGGTCGAAATCAAAGTCTACAACCGCGGGATTGCGTTGTTCTTGACGGACGACGATCGAATCAAACGCATTCATCGGATTTTATGCAAGCTAAACAAAGGAGAGACGGAGGCGCAAGATGAAAGAAGCCTGTGAAGACGCCTTATGCCCTTGCGAATCGGGGAGGAGATATATCGAATGCTGCCTCGAGCGGCATGTTGAAAAAGGGCGTGGAAATCCCATCCAGGAAATTAATGAAGAACTTAAGAAAGAAATGGCGGCAAGGAATTTTGCGAATCTCGACGAGGCGAATCGATTCCTCCGCGATTTTTATACCCGGCGAAACGGAAAACCGAGCCCGGATTTTCTGGGATTATCTCCTGACCAGGTCCATCGCCTGATCGATTTACCTTTGACGCACGCCGGCGATATCGTTCTCCTTAGCCGCGACTTTTCGGCGGAGGATATGACCGGCATCCCGGCGGTTTCTCATTGCATCCGGTTCCTGAATGATTTGGCCTCCTCGGGGCGGTTGAAAGAGACGGCGGCTGGATACCTTCCCCGCGAATTCGCCCGCAGGTTGTTTGACGACCTCGATCAATCTCCGTTGAAGCCTCACATCAAATTCCGAACGGAAACCGATTCCGGAACGGTCCATTTTCTCCGCCTGATCTTGGGAATCGGTGGGTGGATGAAAAAGGAGAAGGGACGATTTTCCCTCACCCGAAAGGGAGAAAAAGCCGTTAGGCAAGGATTCTCGGCCGGAGATTATCTGGATTTATTTTCGGCCTTCGCGTTCAAATTCAACTGGGGGTATCAGGACGGCTTCCCGGAATTCAGAATTATCCAGCAGGGAGTCCTGTTTTCGCTTTATCTGCTTCACAAGAAAGCCCGTGGTTTCGTCGATAATCATTCTTTGAGCCCTTTTTTCATCCGGGCCTTTCCGATGATACTCCCGGAGGCGCGGCCATCCTGGGGAAGCGCTTTTTATCAAGTCAATTCGTGCTATTCCGTTAGATTTCTGGAGCGGTTCTGTCTCTATATGGGACTGATCGAGCTCCGGGAAAAGCAACGCGAAACGTTTGCCCGCGCCCTGAGTTTAAAAACAAGCCCGTTCTTCGATCGTTTGTTGACATGGAAGGTCTGAGGACGGAACGAAAACCGGGCCTCTTTGCTACAACATCGCGGCGACTTGCCGGCGGTCGATCCGGAAATGAAGGGTCTCAGAATGTACCCGTCCACGCCGGGTTCAATGGCGGCCTCGGACGTTTTGGGACGGTTGAAAATTACCTGGAACCGTAACGAAAGCGGATGTCGATTTCCGGTACGTCCCGGAGAAGAGCGCGAAGCTCTTCGGCGTCCGCGTCCTTCGTATGGTAGGGGTAAAGAATCTTCGGCCGCATCGCCCGGGCGGCATCGGCGATCATTTCAGGCGACATCGTGTACGGCAGCATCATCGGCAGGAAGCCGGCTTCGATGTCCGTCAGGGCCTTCATTTCCGGCGTGTTTTCGGTGTCGCCGGCGACGTAGACCCGGACATTGGCAAACGTCAATATGTATCCGTTGCCGACTCCCTTGGGATGGAAGGGAACTCCCTCCGCTTTCATTCCGGTGATGTTGTAAGCCGGGACGGCCTCGATCCCTATGCCTTGAATCGAGGTTCTTTCGCCGTTCTTCAGGACTTGGGCGTGGGGAATCCTGGATTTGCTTTCGGCGTTGCCGACGATTTCGGTCGAAGGCCGGCGGAGAACGGCGATTGCCTTGGGGTCGAGATGATCATAATGGTCGTGGGTGATCAGGATGATGTCGGCCTTCGGGAGGACCGAGTAATCGGCTTCGGCCAAAACCGGGTCGACGTGGATGACGATTCCCTTCCAGGTGAACATCAAAGAGGCGTGACCCAGGAAGACGATCCGGAGATCGCCCCCGGCTGTCGGGATCGATTCTTCCCTGTTTTTGCGACTCATGGCGCTTTCTCCGCTTTATTCATAACAAAAACCGGCGGGTCGATGCAAATTGGACCGGCCGAATCCTTCGGGACGCTATTTCCTTCCACTGAGTTTTTCTTCCGGGCATTGACCCGGAGCGGCCGATGGCCTATCGTAAGTACGGAATGACCAAGACGAAATTGCGGCGTCCTCAGAAGAGGGCGACGGCGACCTCAAAACCGGCCCGGCCGGCCGCCTCTCCGACGGAAGCCATCCTCGAGAGTATCTCCGACGGTGTTTTCACGGTGGATGGGGATTGGCGGATCACTTCGTTCAACCGGGCGGCCGAGGAAATCACGGGCGTTCGGCGCGGCGAGGCTCTCGGGCGCCCGTGCGCCGATGTTTTCCGGTCCAGCATGTGCGAGTCGGACTGCGCCCTGCGACGGACGATGAAAACGGGCAAGCCGGTCATCGGCCGGTCCGGGTACATCATCGACGCCGCGGGTCGACGCATCCCGATCAGCGTTTCGACGGCCGTGCTCCGCGGTCCCCGGGGCCGCGTCGCCGGCGGCGCGGAAACGTTCCGCGACCTGAGCG
>CAYSGA010000247.1:2289-3833 GCA_964430165.1 uncultured Eubacteriales bacterium | reverse complement strand
TGTTGTGGAACGCCAACAGGGTGGAGAACTATCCGGGCTTCCCGGGCGGGATTCCCGGCCCGGACCTTGTGCGGGCTTTCCTGGCCCAGGCCGCCGTGGCGGGTGTAAAGATCATCCCCGAGCCGGTGCTCGTCTTGAGTTGGGCGGATGGTTTGTTCCGAGCGGAGACTCCGGGCGGCCTGACCTGGGCCCGGGCGGCGGTGGTCGCCGCGGGGACGCGGCCGCGCCTGCTGACCGGCTTCCCGATCCCGGAGGTGTTGCGGACCCGGGTCATCTACGAAGTCGCCGGGCTGCTCGACCTGGCCGGGGGGCGGGTCATCATCGTCGGCGCCGGCGACGCAGCCTTTGACTTCGCCCTCAACCTGGGACGACAAAATTCCGTTATAATCCTGAACCGTGGTGACCAGGTCTGGTGCCTGCCCCTGTTGCGGGAGCGGGCGCTGGACTACCCCAATATAACCTACCGCCCGGGCACGGCCATCGTCGGACTGGCCGTCCGGCCCGCGGGCGGGATGACGGTGGAATGTTCTAGCCCAAGTGGCCTGCTGGCCCTCCAGGCCGACCATTTGATCGGCGCCGTCGGCCGGGACCCGCGCCTGGACTTCGTCTCCGCGCCCCTGCGGGGACGCTCGTCCGAGCTCGAAGAGCGGGGCACCCTCCACTTTGTCGGTGACATCAAGAATGGCATATGCAGGCAGACTGCGATCGCCGTCGGCGATGGCATTCGCGCTGCGATGCGCATCCAACAAGCCTTGCAGTAGTCTGCCGATGAAAGTGATCGCCTCGACCGGAAAAGAGGACATTGCCCTCGTCTACATCGTTGAACTGGAGGGCGGCAAACTGGTGGAATGCGTCGAATCCGTCCAGCCGCCCATCTCGCGCCAGGACAAGTGGGTCCTGTTGGTCTCGATCATGTTCGGCTGTCCGGTCGGCTGCGCGATGTGCGACGCCGGAGGCTTCTACCAGGGCAAGGCGAGCGCGGTCGGGATCCTCGACCAGATCGATTTTCTCGTTCACCGCCGCTTCCCCGACGGGCACGTCCCGTGCAAACAGTTCAAGATCCAGTTTGCCCGCATGGGCGAGCCGGCCCTCAACCCGGCCGTGCTGGATGTGCTGGAGGCGCTGCCGGGCCGATACCACGCCCCCGGGCTGATGCCCTCCATCTCGACCGTCGCCCCGGCCGCCAACGGAGGTTTCTTCGAGCGCCTGCAGGAGATCAAACAGGCGCATTTTTCCGGCGGGCATTTCCAGTTCCAGTTCTCGCTGCACGCCACCGACGACCGGCTGCGCGACAAGATCATCCCGGTCCGCAAGTGGAGCCTGGCCGAGATGGCCGCCTACGGGGAGCGTTTTTTTGCCCCGGGCGATCGCAAGATCACGCTCAACTTTGCCCTGGCGCGGCACACTCCGCTCGAGGCGGGCGTTCTGCTCGAGCATTTTTCCCCCGACAAGTTCCTGGTAAAGATCACCCCGATCAACCCGACCTACCGGGCGGCGGAGAACGGCTTGGCCTCGCACCTCGACCCGCACGCCCCCGACCGGCC
>CAYSGA010000247.1:0-2279 GCA_964430165.1 uncultured Eubacteriales bacterium | reverse complement strand
TACCAGGCCCGGCACGATGAACTCGGCATACCCCACGCCCCCGACCGGCCCGATGAGGGGATCGAGGCGCTGCGTCGCCTCGGGTACGAGGTGATCGTCAGCATCGGCGAAGTGGAGGAGAACCAGGTGGGCAGCAACTGTGGCCAGTACCTGCGCGCGCACCTGGAAGCCCGTAACAAACTGGATCAGGGATATACGTATCCTGTTTTAGAGGGCGGAACACCGTGAGAACAGAATCCCGCGAATGCATCCGGTCCGTATGGAGTCCGTCAGCGGCAGCGCTGCCAGTCGGATTCGCTAAAGAGGCGGTCCAGTTCCTTCCACAAGTCCTTGACCTCGCAGCTCATGACGATCAGGTCCTGGGATTCGCCTCCGAGGTCCTTGACGAAATCGGGGAGCAGTGATTCCTCGCGGAATCCGAGCCGTCGGAAGATCTTCAGGGCCCCGGCCTGAGGCCGCATCATGCGGGCCACGATGGTCGTGAGCTGGTTCTGGACGGCGATGAAATAGAGCTCGCGGATCAAGATCGTTCCCAAGCCCCGGCGCTGAAAGGGGCGGGCGATGATCACGCGGATTTCCCCTTGGTGCTTGCTCCAGGCTTCCCCTGAGATCTCCAGGGCTCCGCTGGCCACGATCACTCCGCCGTGGACGGCCACGACCCGGATGTCGTCGCCGTTTTCGACTCGCCGAAGTCTCTTGGCCACGACCTTCCGGTCGGTAACGTCGAATTTCAGGTATTTCCGGTCCTCCTCCGGCAGGGAGCCGTAAAATTCCATCAACCTGTCGATGTCGTTCGCCGTGAGCCGCCGGATCGTCACTTCCAGGCCGTCCTTCATTTTCTCCGTCTTGTCCATGCGCGCGTTTTCCCTTTCCGTGATTTTTCGTCCTTCGATCCTGCCCCATATATATATGAGGGGGAGTTCGAATTGTCAAGCCGCGGGCCGATTGACAGGACTCCGATACCGGTGATATTTTGTAGCGAGGCGGACCGATGCCCATCCGAAAAATCATCCGGCAGTTCTTCGATTTGTCCCTGCGACGCAAGCTCATCCTGAGTTCTCTTATCGTCATCGTCCTCGGCGGGGTCCTATTCCTCATTGTCGGCACGCGCATCATGAAACAGACCATCGTCTCTCTGGCCGAGGCCAAGGTCAGGCACGACCTGGCTTCGGCGTGGATGGTTTATGAAGAACGACTGCACAGTCTCCGGGATACCGTCCGGCTCAGCGCCACCCAAGAGTTCCTCCGGGCTGCTCTCCGACAAGCGGACCTCAGCGGGGTCGCCGTCCGGCTCGATGGGATCCGCGGGGATTTCGGCCTCGACGTTCTCAACCTCACGGATGCCCTCGGCCGTGTTGTCATCCGGTCGCGGCGCGCCGATGCGCTTGTCGGCGACAACGTCGCCCGGGATCCTTTCGTCGCCGTCGCCCTCCGGAAAGAGGTTTCCTACGGGACCCGGATCGTCCCCCGGGAGGAGCTCCTCAAGGAGGGGGCCGACCTCGCCGACCGGGCGCATTTTCAATTCATCCCGACGCCCATGGCGGCCGCCAGGCCTGAAGACCATGAGGACAAAGGCATGATGCTCATGGCGGCCGCCCCCGTCGTGGACGACTCGGGCGTCCTCCTGGGCGTCCTCACCGGAGGTCTGCTGTTCAACCGGAACTACGACCTTGTCGACCGGGTCAAGGAGATCGTCTTCAAAGGGGAGAAATACAAAGGCCACGACATCGGAACGGCGACCTTGTTCCAGGACGACTTTCGGATCGCCACCAACGTCCTCGACACTCAGGGCAATCGGGCGGTGGGGACCCGGGTTTCCCGAGAGGTCAAAGAGGCCGTGCTCGACCGGGGAGAAACATACGTCGGGCGGGCTTTCGTGGTGACAGCTTGGTATATCACGGCCTATCGGCCGATTAAAGACATCGCCGGACGGACGATCGGCATCCTTTACGTCGGTATGCTGGAGAGGCCGTACGTCGACCTGCGCAACCGGGTCATGGCGTCGTTTGCCGGCATCGCCTCACTGTGCGTTCTCTTCCTCCTCGGCCTGCTGTCGATCGTCGCCCGCCGGATCACTCGCCCTCTGGCCGTTATGGTCGAGGCGACGGGTAAGATCGCCCAGGGCGACCTCCGGCACCGGGTCGACCTCGAAAGCCGGGATGAAATCGGACAGCTGGCCCGGGCGTTCAACCGGATGACCGACGAGCTCATCCTGGCCCATGAAGACCTGACCCAGTGGGGGCGGACCCTGGAGCAGCGCGTCGAGGAGCGCACGCGGA
>CAYSGA010000246.1:0-3837 GCA_964430165.1 uncultured Eubacteriales bacterium | reverse complement strand
GCTGGTTGAACAGGTTCCGGATTTTCGAGGCAGCGGTCCGGTAAACGACGTCGGCCCGGTCGCTGCCGCATTCCGGGCAGCGCTGTTCGGAGGCGAACCAGCGGGCGAACCCGTTGATTTCGGCGCCGCAGAGGACGCAGCGAAGGACGAATTTTTTCCCGGGCCCGCCCCCTTCCTCGTTATTTTTCGCTTTTGAGCCGGCTGTGGAGTCCGCATTCGACTTTTCCTTTCCCGGCCCAGCGGCCGGACCGCTCATCGCTTCCCGGTTCGGACTTCGAGGTGCAACACGGGGGGAAACACCCGATGGACGTATATCCCTGTTCATACAACGGATTCGTCGGCAGGCGGTACTTTTCGATATAGGCCCAGACGCGCTCCCGGTTCCAGGCCAGGAGCGGGTGGATCCGCAGATTTCTGTTTTCGGCCCTCATCACCGGGAGGAGATTCCGGCGCGTCTCCGCTTGGTCTCGGCGGACGGCCGAGATCCAGCCTTTCAGCTCGAGTTCCCGCTGAAGGGTTAGGAGCGGGTCGACCTTGTTGAGACGGCAGCACAAGTCGGGATCCCGATCGAACAGGCGCGGGCCGTGGAGGCGAAGCAGGTCGGCCTTGTTCAACTCCGGGACGATGGTGTGGACGTTGAGTTTCCACTCATGGATCAGATGGGCCTTGAACTCGAGGGTTTCCGGGAAATGGTACCCGGTGTCGATGAAATAAATCGGGAAACCGGGGGCAATCTTCCTCAGCATGTGGAGGAGAACAATCCCCGAGGCCTGGAAGGACGAGGTCATCGCGGTTTGCGAGGGGAACTTGCGAACCGCCCAGCCCAATATTTCCTCCGGCTCGGCGGCGGCGAACTGTTCGTTAAGTTTTTGAAGCTCAGGCAAAACGGCCCTCTTCTCAAGTCGAGAGGCAGGGAGTATAAAATTTCCCCGGCCGTTCTGTCAATTTAGGGTCTCAAACGGCGGCGTCGACCAGCGTCGGTTCGAGAAGCCGGAGCAGCTCGGACGGGTTCATTTCCGCCAACTGCCCGCGCTTTCCGGCGTTGATCCAGACTCGGGGGCAATCCGTCAGCGTCCGTTCCATGTACGCCCGGAGCTTTTTCCTGGTGCCGAACGGGGAGATGCCGCCGACCTGGTACCCGGTGTGGCGTTCGGCCGCGTCGGGGGGGCAGGGCGTGACCGATTTGACGCCCAGGACCCGGGCCAGACGTTTCGCCGAGACCTCCCGGTCGCCATGCATCAGGACGAGAAGGGGCGCGCGGCCGTCGGTCTCGAAGACGAGCGTTTTAATGACGGCGTGTTCGTCGGCGCCCAGTTCCCGGGCGGCGACTTCCGTCCCGCCGTGCTCCCCGTAGCGGTAGACGCGGATCGTGAAATCCGCTCCCTTGTCTTTGAGGATGCGGACGGCCGGCGTCATCGAAACATCGGCGCTCATGGTTCTATTCCTTTCGTCCGGATCATTCGACGTTGAGTAACATGTCCCCGATTTCACCCGGTTTTTTTGACGCGGCGGGCGATTTTTTGGCGGATTTTCTCGTAAGAAGGGGGAGGGCCAGTTCGGACGGCCTTGCCGTCGATGAACAAGGCGTCGGCCACACCCCATTCGAGAAACACTGCCCGGTCCGACGTCTGGACGGCCCGGAAATCGACCCGGTCGCCGAATTCGGCGGCCGCCCGGCTGGCCCGCTCGAAAACCATGTTCATCGCCGGGCACCAGCCGTTTCTGAACGCCGCGACCGTCGTTTTTCCGGGCGTGCGTCCTGGCTTTTTCCTCTCCCGGATCCATTTCGGGGGGATGGCGTCTCCGGCGAAGGGTTTCCAGAGCAGGAGGGCGCCGGCGTTCTTGTCGATCTTGCGGTAGCCGTGCTTTTTGAACCACGAGGCCCGCATGAAAACGGGCAGGGAGACACCCCAGGCGACCATGCCTTTGGCTCCGAGCGCCCGGGCGTCTTCCTCGGCCGCGGCGAGGAGGGCTTTTCCGATCCCTTTTTTTCGCTGATCGCCAACGCCTTTTCCTTTATAGCCGTGAACCCAGATGCAGTGGATGAAATACAGGTCGCGCCCTTCGGCGAAGGCGAGCTCGATGGGAACGTATTGGATCATTCCGGCCGCCCGGCCGTCCACGAGGGCGATCTTGACCCGAAGGCCTTTCTCCCTCATCCGCCGGAACCACAATTCCTTGTGATTGCCGGCTTCCTTCATTTCGTCCGACCAGCTCTCCAGGCAGACGAAGTAATCGCCTTCATACTTTTCGTCAAGATTGATGATTTCCATAGTCCCCCCTGAACGAGGTCATTATATCTGAATTTAGTGGACAAATAAATAGCTGTCAATTCCGGCGAGAAGCGCGGCCGCGGGTCATCTCCGGACAAAAAATCCCTCCGTTGCGGCTCAAAGACAAGAAATCCCCGCTCCCCGTCGTTGACCGGTCCCCGGACGATGTGATACTTCTTTTCCTATTCCGCTTCCTCGTTTACAGGAGGTTTCATGCGCCTTCATCGTTCCGTCCGTCTCCTCTCCGTTTGGGCGATCATCCTGTTGTCTTCCGGGGCCGCGGCCGCTTTCGGGCAAGCCGTCTCGCCGGATATTTTCCGGACCGTGAATTACCGTGAAATCGGCCCGACCCGCGAAAGCGGACGGTTCGTCGACTTCGCCGTTCCCCTCCAGCAAAAACACACTTTCTACGCCGCGTCGGCCACAGGTGGCTTGTGGAAGACGACCAACAACGGCCAGACGTTCACGCCGCTTTTCACGGACGAAAAGTCATTCTCGATCGGCGACGTCGCCGTAGCCCCGTCCGAACCCGACATCCTCTGGGTCGGTTCCGGGGAGGCCAATAACTCCCGGACGACGTATTACGGGAACGGCGTCTACAAGTCCGTCGACGGCGGCCTCACCTGGAAAAACATGGGGCTTCCGGAATCCCATCACATCGGCCGCATCGTCATCCATCCGACGAACCCGGACATCGTCTACGTCGCGGCCCTGGGCCATCTCTATTCCGAAAACCTGGACCGCGGCCTCTACAAAACAACCGACGGCGGCCTGACCTGGACGAAAGCATTGGACGTGGTCGAGGGCGGCCGGGCGATCGGCTGTGTGGACGTCGTGATGGATCCGACCAATCCCGAGGTCCTCGTGGCCGCGACGTATGACCGGCTCCGCAAGTTCTGGACGTACGACATCGGCGGCCCGGGAAGCGGCCTCCATAAAACGACCGACGGGGGCAAGACCTGGAAAAAGTTGACCGCCGGGCTTCCCGGCGGCCTCCTCGGGAGAATCGGCCTGGCGATGTATCCGAAAAACCCTAAAATTCTGTACGCCGAAATCGAAAACGTCAACAAGCCCAACCTGACTCCGGACGAGCGGTGGCGGGAAATCCAGGAGGGCAAAAGCAGCGGCGGGGTGGTCAACGGCGAAGTCTACCGGTCCGACGACGCGGGCGAGACGTGGATGAAGGTCAGCAAGGACAAGCAGAGCATCGGCGGCAACCCGGGCTATTATTACGGGCAGATTATCGTCGACCCCGACGACGACCAGCACGCCTATATCCTTTCGGTCGGCGTCTTCGAATCGAAAGACGGCGGAAAGAACTGGGCCGTGCCGTTTCGCTTCGGCGGCGACAACCACGCCCTCTGGATCGACCCGGCCGACTCGGGCCATATGCTGTTGGGCTTCGACCACGGACTGGGCGTGACGTGGGACGCGGGAAAAAACTGGCACCACCCGGACAACCTGCCGCTCGGCCAGCTCGTCGCCGTCGATTATGATAATTCCCTTCCGTACGGCATTGCCACGGGACTGCAGGACAACGGGTCGGTGATGGGGCCTTCCACAA
>CAYSGA010000245.1:0-3852 GCA_964430165.1 uncultured Eubacteriales bacterium | reverse complement strand
GGCGCTGCGGCTGCTGGGCGGGGGCGGCGACCGGCCCGGCCGCTCCCAAAATAAGCAGCAGGACGGCTCCGGCGGCAAAGAAGCGGCGTTTGCGGATCATGGTTATCTCCTTTTCGGGACATCAGTATACCAGAAATTAGGGGGAGTTGGCCGGGCGCCGGGCCGACGTCCCGAAAAGCCGCCCGCTAGGCCTTTTGAGACGGGAGGACGATGGCCTCGGCCAGGACTTCGATGACGGTCTTCACTTCGATCCCCAGCTTGTATTCGCGGTTCAGGTCCATGAGCTGATCGATGCAGTTGTGGCACGGGGCTACCACGATTTTGGCCCCGGTCTTCCGGATCTGTTCGGCCTTGATCCGTCCGGCGTCCAGCCGGCGCCGGGCGTATCGGGTCATGGACAACTGGCCGCCTCCCCCGCCGCAACAATAATTTTTCTGGCGGTTGGGGGTCATCTCGATGAATTGAGATACGGCGCTCTTGAGCAGGAAACGCTGTTCTTCGATGATCCCGCCCAGCCGCACCAGGTTGCAGGGGTCGTGAAGGGTCACCGGTTTGGTGTTCCGAGAAGGATCGAGCTGGACCCGGCCGGCGCGGACGTACTCGGCGGCCAGCTCGAGGACGCTTCTGACCGGGACCGGGTGACGCTTTTTCAGCCATTCCGGCGCCTCCCAGCGGTTGGAGTTGAAACCGTGGCCGCATTCGCCCAGGATCAGCGTTCCGGCCTTGAGCTGTTCGGCGGCCCGGATCAGCCGGTCGGAGAGAAGGCCGGCGTGGGTGTCGTCGCCGGAATAGAGGCCGTAATTGGTGACGTCGTAGAAATCGGACGAAAACGTCCATCTCTCCCCGGCCGCGTAAAACAGCTTGGCCGCGGCCAGGAGCGAGAGGGGGAAAAACTTGGGCTCGCGCGGGTTGACGGAATAGAGAATGTTTGCCCCCGAAGCGTCGACGGGGATGCGGGCCTGCGGATCGCCCGTCTCGGCGCGCAGTTCATCCCGGATCCAGTCCAGGGTCTCCAGCCAGTCCTCCCGCGGGATGCCCATGTTGTTGCCCTTTTCGACGGCGAGCAAGACAGTGGACTGAAGTTCGGGAGGGACGAGGCCGGCCGCGGCCAGGGCGCCCCGGGCGGCTCGGAGGAGGCCCGCGATATTGATCCCGGATGTGCAGTTGACGGTGCACCGGCCGCAGCCGGAACAGCGTCCGAAGAAAGCATCCACCCATCCCCGGACCATCTTCCGGTCCAGCCGCCGGGCGCCGATCCAGGCCCCCATGAGGGTTCCCTCCGGCATGAAATGGGCCTTGAACACGGCCAACACCAAGTTCAACTTATAAGCCGGCAGGTTTTCCAGGACCGGCTCGGTCAGGAAATAATGACAAGCCTGGCCGCAGAGGCCGCAGCGGATGCAGGTCTGGGCGGCGGCCGCCTCGGCGGCGCCGCAACGGCGTCGGAATTCGGCCAGGATCTTTGATAAATCCTCGTCGGTCAGGCTGTTGAGACGTTCCTCCAGGGAGTCGGTTTTCGGCGCGGGCGTCGTCATGACCGGTTCTCCGAAGAGGATCCGGGAAGGCTGCCCCGGCGGCCGAAATGAACGGCGAATATCAGCCGGGTGTAGAAAAAGAAAAAGCAGTGGCGGATCTTGCCCAGGGGAATATAGAGAAAAAGGAAAACGGAAAGCGAAAACAGCCACGGCTCCAGGGCCGGGAAAAAGGTATGGAGGAGGGAGACCGCCAGAAACACATCGACCAGCGCGTTCGCGAAAAAATCATCCGGACAGCTGAGCTTCCGGAGATAAGGACTGATGATCCGCTTGGCCAGGAGAGCCAGGCCGATCAACACGCCCAGGAGGAAGATAGGGCGAAAGAACCAGAGGGGCGGGGCGGCCGGGATCCGGAAAACCACCCAGGCCAGGTAAGCCAGCCCGGCGAAAACGGCGCCGTGATAAACCACCCCTCCGAAAAAAGTCGGCCGATGAAGGGCGACGCTCTCTTTTTCGATCATGCCCCGGCCGAAGGCGTAGATCACGCCTCCGCGGACTCGGCCCCGGGCCTGGGAAAAATACCGGGGGCGTCCGAATCCGAAGGTCCGGACGGCCAACGCGCCCAGGACGCCCAGGCCCAGACCGGCGGAGGCCAGAACCAGAATCCGGAGCAGGTCAATTTTCATCGTGGGCAGTCTTCATGCAATCCACGGCCTCGTTGTCATCCGTTCGGACGACGGACGTTTCTCTCGGGCGGGCCCATCAATTTAGCACATTGCCGGAAGGGTGTCCACGGGACGTTTTCATTCGGCTTTGCCGGGACGCTTCCGGCGTTTGACCATGTCTTCGGCCTGTGTTATAAACGCGGTGACGGTCCCCCGACGAGAAGCGTTGGACCGATCCCAGGGAGTCACCGGTCATTTTCACGTCATGATCGCGCGAAGCAAGGGGCGGCGGGCGAAAAGAACCGGCGCGGGGATCTTTCAACATCTCCGTTTTTCTTTCTTCGGCTTCAGAACAAATTCATAAGGAGAAGGTCATGCATTTTTCTCTTCTATCCCCGAAAGACATGAAGGCCGTGGATGCCCTGAGGGAATCCTACGGCGGAGGAGCGGAGATTTCACGGAAGATCAAGGCGCTCGGACTCTATGAAACACGAAAGAAAACAGCCGGGGACAAGGGCTGGGGAGAGTTGCTGGAAAAGGCCGAGGCCGCTTCGAAACGCCTGATGAAGGTCGAGGATTTCATCGAGAAAAACGGGATCCGCCGGACCAAGGAAGGCGTCTGCACAACCCAGGTCTCCGGTTTCCAGGGAGCCCGGACCACGTTCAATGCCCTGAAACGGATGAGCGAGAAGGGGGACGTGCTTCTGCCGACCGAGATGATTTCGGTTGTGCCCCTGACGGAGGAATACGTTACCTCGGGCGACCTGCTCGCCACCCTGGCCATGACCGAAAACATCCTGGGGGCCAGCAAGTTCTGCTCGACCCATCTCATCGGAACCCCTCTTCCGGAAGAGCGGTTCCAACGGATCGAAAAGGTGACCGGGGAGAAATTCGAACGGGCGGACCTGGGCAACGAGCGAAGCCAGGTCATTCTCAAGAACATGGGAACGGCGTTTGGAAACCTCGGCGGCGTCGAGGTCGGAAACAACAACCACCTCGTCTATCTTGACGGGATCACCCGGGCGGCCTTGGAGACGGGGGCCGGCTTTTTCCTCAATCCCAGCTGGTCGACCATCGTCGCCGCCTGCTACTACGCCCGGGAAATTCCGGCCCTCACCTTTAAAATTTCGATGCTTCTCTCCACCCAGAACGCCATTCAACTCCGGATGCTGATGAACATCATCAAGGAGTATCTCCGGGACGACGGGACGACGCCCATCTACGAAATCAACATCGGAAACGCGGCCACGGCGGAGACCTTCATCCAGTGCGTCCGGGAACTCCGGGAATCCGGCCTTCCCCCCATTTCCCTGGCCGCCCACCTCAGGATCAACCCCGATTTGGGCCGGGCGGACTTCGATTGGACCGAGAACGCCCATCGCGTGCTGGAGGCCGGCTGCGACCTGACGATCAAGTACGAAAGCGACGGCGAATCCCGGCCTTTCGACACGATGGAAGCCTATTTCCTGTCGGACGCGGAGAGAAACGCCAAGGCTGAGCTTATCGGCGACGTCCTCTTCCACAAGTGCCTCCGCTGCGACCGGGACGCCCGGGAGATCATGCGCCGGGGTCACGAAACCCGGTTTGCCCGGATTTCCAGCCGGGCGTGAGGAGAGCGGGCCCGCGTGAATTTTTCGGGACCTGGCGGTCAGAGGAGGCAAAGATGATGGATATTTATCCACAGAAACTGATCAATGTGGATGTACAGAGTA
>CAYSGA010000244.1:0-3860 GCA_964430165.1 uncultured Eubacteriales bacterium | reverse complement strand
CGTGACGATCTTCGGCCGTTCCACCCCGGTGGAACTCGAATTCCTCCAGGTGGAGAAGCTGTAGGAGGCACCTTATGTCGAAAGAAGTCGTGGCCCGCGTCAAGCTGCAAATCACGGCCAAACAGGCGAGTCCGGCCCCGCCGGTCGGCCCCGCCCTGGGACAACACGGCGTCAACATCATGCAGTTCGTCCGGGAATTCAATGACCGGACCGGGAGGATGGAGGAGGGCGTGGTCGTCCCCGTCATCATCACCATCTTCAAGGACAAGACGTTCAATTTCATCATGCGGACGCCGCCCGCGTCCTACTTGCTCAAAAAAGCCGCCGGAATCGCCAAGGGATCCGGGGCTCCCAACAAGGACAAGGTCGGCAAAGTGACCCTGAAGCAGATCGAGGAGATCGCCAAGGTGAAGTTGCCCGACCTGAACGCCAACGACGTCGCGGCGGCGATGAAGATCGTCGAAGGCACCGCCAAAAACATGGGACTGGAGATCATCCGTGGCTAAACGAGGCAAGAAATATCTCAAGGCGCGCGACCTGCGGACCAAACCCGAGTTTTCGATCGCCGAAGCCGTCCGCCTGCTGAAACAGGGCGGTTTCGCCAAGTTTGACGAATCCGTAGACGTGGCCATGCGGCTGGGCGTCGACCCCAAGCAATCCGACCAGATGGTCCGGGGAACCGTCGTCCTCCCGCACGGCACCGGCCGGTCGAAAAAAATCTGCGTCCTGGCCCTCGGCGAGAAGGTCAGGGAGGCGGAGGAAGCCGGGGCCGATTACGCCGGGAGCGAGGAGCTGATCGAAAAAATCGCCGGCGGCTGGATCGATTTCGACATCGTCATCGCCACTCCGGACATCATGCGGAACGTCGGCAAGCTGGGTCGGACCCTGGGCACGAAGGGATTGATGCCCAACCCCAAGTCGGGGACAGTGACCTTCGACGTCAAGAAGGCCGTCCAGGAAACCAAGGCCGGCAAGGTCGAATTCCGGATCGACAAGACCTCCATCATCAACGCCTCGATCGGCAAGGTCTCCTTCCCCGAGGAGAAGCTCGCCGAAAACGCCCGGGCTTTCACGGCCGCCGTGATCCACGCCCGGCCGGCCACGGCCAAGGGCCGGTTCGTCCGGAGCATGTTCCTGAGCTCGACGATGGGCCCCTCGTACAAGATCGTCGAAGAAATATTGGAGAAGTAGGATTTCCCCCATGAAGAAAGAAGTCAAAGCGCAACGGATCGACGAGCTCAAGGGGCTGTTCGGAGCGAACGGCACCTACTATCTGTTCAACTACAATAAAATGACCGTCGCCCAAGCGACGGCCCTCCGTAAGAACCTCCGCAAGCAGGGCTCGGCCTTGAAGATCGTCAAGAACCGGCTGGCCCTCCGGTCGGTCCCCGAACTGCTGGCCGGCGACTTGAAGCCGGTGTTCGCCAAGCCCACGGCCGTGGCCTTCACCAACGGCGACGCGGTCCTTCTGGCCAAGGCCCTCAAGGAATTCCAGGTCCAAAACAAGGTCCTGGTCCTCAAGGGCGGGGTCGTGGAAGGTATTTTCGTCGGGCCGGAACGGTTCGATGAAATCGTGAAACTGCCGGGACGGATGGATCTCGTGGCCAGGGTCGGCGGCCTTATGGCCGCCCCGCTGTCGGGGTTCCTGCGGTGCCTCCAGGCGCCGCTCGGCAACATCGGCATCCTGCTCAACCAGCTCAAAGCCAAAAAAGAATCGGCATAAAGAATCCAAGCCTCAGGAAAGGAGACGCACATGTCTAAACTCACCAAAGAAGAATTTTTCGCCCACCTCGACGGACTGACGGTCCAGGAACTCGCTGATTACATCAAGGAGTTCGAGACCCGGTACGGCATCAGCGCCGCCGCGGCCGTCCCCGTGGCCGCCGCCCCTGCGGCCGAAGCCAAGGCCGAGGAAGTCAAGACCGAGTTCGCCGTGGTCCTCAAGGCCGCCGGCGACAAGAAGATCAACGTGATCAAGGTCGTCCGGGAGATCACCGCCCTCGGCCTCAAGGAAGCGAAGGATCTCGTCGACGGCGCGCCCAAGACGGTCAAGGAAGGCCTGTCCAAAGCCGATGCCGAAGCCATGAAGAAAAAGTTCGAAGAGGTCGGCGCCCAGGTTGAATTGCAATAAGCTCGCGATCGCGCACCGCGATGAACGGGTTCGTGTCTGCGGACGGCATTTGTCTTCGGCCCAACGCTTACGAGGGGAGCGTCCATGATTAAAGAAAGCGAACATCTCTACCGCGAGCGACTGGACTTCTCCAAAATCGGCCAGGTCTTCCCCATGCCCGATCTTTTGGACATCCAGGTGGGCTCCTACAAGGAATTCCTCCAGATGGATCTTCTTCCGGAGGAACGGAAGGACACCGGCCTGCAGGCCGCCTTCAAGGACGTCTTTCCGATCTCCGATTTCAAGGAGACCACCCAGCTGGATTTCATCAACTACGGGATCGGGAACTGGGAATGCAAGTGCGGCCGGCTCAAGGGGGTCGAAAACTCCCGGGTCAAATGCACGGCCTGCGGCACGCTCTTTCCCCACGGAACCACCCTGACCGAAAAAGAGGTCTGCCCCTTCTGCAACGCCGCCCGCAAGATCGAAGTCCCGGTCTGCGACCACTGCGGCGACCGGGTCAGCCTCAAGATGAAGTACAGTCCGAACGAATGCCTCCAGAAGGGCTACACCTATTCGGTCCCGCTCCGCCTCAAGGTCCGTCTGATCTCCTGGGAGAAGGATGCGACGACGAAAACGAAGCGGCTCAAGCACATCAAGGAGCAGGAAGTCTATTTCGGCGACATTCCCCTGATGACCGACAAGGGGACGTTCATCTTCAACGGCATCGAACGGGTCGTCGTCAGCCAGCTGCAGCGCTCCCCGGGCGTCTTTTACCGTCCGGGCGAAGTCAAGGGATTCTTCATCGCCAAGATCATCCCGTACCGCGGGGCCTGGGTCGAATTCGAATACGACATTAAGAACCTTCTCTACGTCCGGCTCGACCGGAAAAAGAAGTTTCTGGCCACCGTCTTCCTCCGGGCGCTCGGGTACGGCACAGACGAGGAGCTTCTCAAGTTGTTCCATTCGGTCGTCAAGATCACCCCCGAAAACGGGAAACTCTACTGGGAACCCGTCGACGGCCTGGCCGGCCGGACGGCCGCCGAGGATGTCGTTCACCCCAAGAACGGGCGGATTCTCGTCCACAACCGGAAAAAGATGACGCCGGAAATCGTGGCCGAACTGAAGGAAGCCGGGGTGACCCGAGTCGCCGTCGACCGCCGGGACATCCAAAGCGCCTTCGCCCTGACCGGCCTCAAGGGCAAGGTCAAGGCCTGCGAGGAAATCGGCGACACGGCCCTCGACCTCCTGATCGCCAAAGCCGAACCGTTCGAGATCTTCTTCCCGAACGAAGACGCCGCCGGCATGATCGTCGTCAACACCCTGAAAAAGGACCTCCGCAAGGACACCAACCAGGCTTTGGCCGAGATCTACCGCAAGCTGCGGCCCGGCGAGCCCCACACGATGGAAAGCGCTGCCAATCTCTTCCGCAGCCTCTTTTTCAACCCCCAGAAATACAACTTCAGCCGGATCGGCCGCCTCAAGTTCAACATCAAGCTCGGCAAGGAAACGTCCTTGGAGGAGAAGGTCCTCCAGCCCCAGGATTACGTCGAAGTCATCAAGTACCTGCTCAACCTCCGCCGGGGCGAAGGGAGCGTGGACGACATCGACCACCTCGGCAACCGCCGCGTCCGGTCGGTGGGCGAGCTGGTTGAGAACGCCTTCCGGATCGGCCTGACCCGGATGGAACGGACGATCAAGGAAAAGATGACGATCACCCTGGACCTGCCCTCGGCCATGCCCCAGGACC
>CAYSGA010000243.1:0-3869 GCA_964430165.1 uncultured Eubacteriales bacterium | reverse complement strand
GATCGGCTCCCGGGAGAAGGTTTGTTCGCCTTGACTAAGGGAGTCTGAATGCCTCATCCGGGTCAAGCATTTTTCCCGCCGAAAGTTAGACGCACTGTAGATCCGGATTGATGCCCTCGACGCGAAGGCCGGGTCGTTCAGCCGGTTCTGGCCGTCTTTCGCCGCGTTTCGTTTGACCGCTTCCGCCTGATAATCAGGCCGATCCCCACCATAGTGGCGAAGAGTTCTACGATGACCCGCACCCCGTTTCCCCTGTCCGAATCGCCTCTGGTTTCCGGGATTCGAGCCGGCGTGACCTGCCTCCGCTTATAGTCCCGCCTGCGAAGTGAAAATTATGGGCTCTAAAACCTCCTGAGCCTGCGGAATTCAAGCCTCACCGCGAAGATTGGCTTTTTTGATGGGATTCTCCTATCATGCGGTTTCAAACGAGGTAACCATGAAAAAAATATTCCCGGTTCTTGTCATGGGCCTGGCCTTGTCATTCGCCCGGCCGTTTCCCGGCCATGCCTGCACCACGGCCGTCATCAGCCCCGGCGCGTCCATCCTGGGCCAGCCCATGCTCTGGAAAAACCGCGACACCGATTTCCTGAACAACAAGGTCATCTTCGTCAACGAAAGCCCGTATTCCTACCTGGCTCTGGTCAATGCCGAGGACCGTTCCGGCCGCTGGGTCTACGCCGGTTTGAATTCGGCCGGATTCGCCATTTTCAACTCCGTGGCCTACAATCTGCCCGAAAAAAGCGGAGAAGTGAAGGATATGGAAGGGACCATCATGGCCGACGCCCTGCGCCAATGCTCGAACGTGGCCGATTTCGAAAAATATATCATCAACACCAACTTCGCCCGCAGCGGTGAAGCGGAGGCCGGAGCCGGCTACCTCCGATTCGAAAGGGCCAGCCAGCTGTTCCGGCAGATCCTTCCCGGCCGGATTTCCCACCGTCAGATTTTAAGCCAATTCAGCCGCGACACCGGGCATGCCCTGGTCCAACAGCCTGATTTTCCGCAATTCAAGAATATTTCCGGCGTAAAACCATTCTGGATCGCCACCCGCGACACCATTGACCGTGAATCCACTTCGGCCGCCGTGGTCGTCTGCGGCCGGGTGCCCGGCCAGGATCATTCTCCCGCCACCCTCTGGGTCATGCTGGGCGAACCGATGTTCACCATCGCCGTTCCCATGTGGGTGGAAGCAGGCGCGTCTCCCGCCCCGCTGGCTCAGGGCGAAAAAGCGGCCCTGTACCTGGAGTCGAAACGCCTGAAAAAAATGGCCCGCCCCTATCCGGAAGCCGACCGCTGCGAGTACCTGGATATCACTCGCCTGGACAATCGCGAAGGAAAAGGCTTTTTGCCTCGCCTTCTGGAAACCGAAAAGGAAATATTTGACCTGACCGAGGAATTTTTAAAACGGCCGCGCACTCCGGCAGAACTGGCCGCCTTTCAAAACCGGATGGCGGAAAAAGCCCTGGCCACTCTGCAAGGGATCTAACATGAGGAAATAGAAAAGCCCTATTTCTCCTCCGGTGGAGAGACAGGGCTTGAAAGTCACTAATCAGGAAGGAGTTACTCGATCTCAGCGATCGGTATGCCGTCGACGATTTTGAGCGTGAGCACATTGATCTTGCTGAGATCCAAGTTTTCCCAGATTAAACCCGTCTCCTCTTCATCCTCGACCTTCAGATCCCATTTCGTGGCAGTGGCCATGGGATGGAAACTTATCTCAGCCGTCGCGCCGTCTTCCAAGACGTCTAGGCCCAGGACATCCTCCTCCCACTCGTACACATCGGCCGGCGAAATAAACAGGAAATGTATATCGGTTCCCGTTTCGTTGACGAGTTCGAAATCCAAGACCTTGTTTTGAACGGCCGCCACGGATACCAGGATAGATGCCGCCAAACCCAGCCCAACCAACATTTTCTTCAGCATCGACTCTCTCCCTGGATTAAATTTTTATTCAAGAATTTTAATCTTGAACAGGATTTATTCTACATTATTTCCATAAGTATTGTCAATTGTTTTTTCTTGACTTCCTGTCCGACGCCTTCGCCTGGCGACGCGATGCCCTCTCTTATCGGGCCCGCTTTGGTTTGCTCGACCGCCATCGGGGCAACCTCTGCATAATATAGAGCGGGCGGAGGTTTCGCCACCGCAAACGTCAGTTTCCGGCGCTCGATAATCTGGTCCACGTCGGCATATTCCGTGATGAAAACGTTGATCTACATCATTTATCAGGCTCATAGGGTAGGAAAAAAGCGCGCTCAAGTAAAAAATCTTATAACTCTTTTGGTCCAGCCTAAGGTCCAGTATCGGCTGGAACAAATCCGGGAGATTTTTCAGATAGATCAAATATCGGCTGTCAATTCGTGATCAAAGTGAGGGGAAGCCCATCGCCTTTTAGCCGGAGCGGGAATTCAATCATTCCGCGGGAAAAAGGGGGATTTTATCTTTTACTTGAGGCCGCATCCGGAGTATTGTACGGATGCATATTAACTCAAGTCAGGCTCGCTCGACTTAAGGAGGATCCATGACCCGAAGCACGATCGCGCTGCTCGTCATTCTTCTTGTTGCAGTCGCTCCCGCATTTCCCGAAATGGTTGTCCACACCAAGGATGGCCGGGCCATCCGTGTTCAAGTGGAGGCGAACGAGATCGCCACCATTGAATTCGTCTCCGGCTCATCGTTCTCGGTCCCCTTCCTATCAACCCTCACCAGCGGCAAGTTGCTCTCCGGGGAAGCCTGGGGCGATGCCGGCGGCAGGTGGATATTTGAGCTGAAGATTACCAGCTACAACCCCTCCACGGGCGCCATCGTGGGCGAAATCACGTGGCCCTCGCTCTCCTCAGTCCATCGGATTCGAGGCAGCCTGGCGGGGACTAGCCTGACCTTCACCGAGACCGAGGCCATCCGAGCCGGTGGAGCGCACCTGAACTGCGCCTATACCTTCACGCTCGGGTCGACTTCTGCCACAGGCACCTGGGTAGATAACGGTGACAAATCCCGCGGCGGAGCAAAGTTCTCTGCACAATAATGAGCAAGGAACAGGGCGGCTTAAGGTGACGGCGCCCGCGGTCCCCAATCCATTCGCCGATACCGTTACGGGCGGCGTCTTCATCCGAACACCCGGACGAGAGCGGGCCGAGGGGTGAACATTCAGGCCGTTCTCGGATTCTGCTCCTCTGAACCCGGCTCGCCCGTCTAGGGGCCTGACGGCCCGGCGCAGTCTGGGCCGCACCCAGCGGCCGGACGTCACTACATCTTAAATAAAGCCTTTCCGCTATCCGGATTATGGGATTCACTCCTAGTTCTTCATCCGGACCTGAAGCAGCTGCCCTTCAGCCCGGCCAACCGCTTCCGAGCGTCCTCAACCTCTGCCGTGTATCGAATAGGATTTCGCTCTGCCCTCTAATGAGTTGAGCGTGAGATAATCCCCTCTACTACCTCCATTATCGAAAGGAGGCTGGCAAAAAATCCAAGGACTACGGCCAGTATCACGACGAATGCGCGATCCTTGAACCTAATCAAGGCTACAACCCCGATAACGAAAGCGGCAATCGCCGATATCATCATGCATGTTCCCAGCGTGATAATGAGCGGGGTCCCAGGCTTCAATCCCGCAAGTTTCATGCCGAGAATAAGCGCAACAAGAAACACAACAGATACGGCCAATAATGCACCGGCCCATTTTCCGAGTTTTGTTTTTGGCATCAGGTTCCTCCCTTCAGTCGGCTAGAAGCGCTGAGTATTAGGATTGTCGGAATGGCAGGTCGGGCATTTATTACCCATCTCTTGCGCCCTATTTGGCTGGCCTAAGGATAGAATGCCCCCGGGAAGGAAGTCAACCGGCAATACCCCATATGCTCCCGAAGTATCGC
>CAYSGA010000242.1:0-3876 GCA_964430165.1 uncultured Eubacteriales bacterium | reverse complement strand
GATGACTTCATCGGCGGGACGATAACGTTGTGCGATTTGCGCGAATACTGGCTCGACGTCACCGGGAACGTCACCGGCCTGACCGCCGGGGCGAACGGGTACATCGGCGGCGGCCAGGGCGGCGTCCTCTACATGACCCTAAACAGCGTCCACTACCCGATCGCCCAGAACGTCGAAACGATCCAATTTCAGTACAACGGCGACTTTGACGAGGATTCCGAGGGCCTCATGGACGGATTCACAAACTGGAATTCGACCTGGACTCGGATCCAGATCGGTCGGATCCGCCAGATCCGGATCCAGATCCTCGGCCGGACGCCGAATCCGTTCGCTTCCGTCGGCCATAACACCGGAACTTCGGCCGGTCTCTACAGCCGTCCGGCTGTGGCCAACACGGCCGCGGTGACGGCGCCCGACTGGCGGAAGCGTTTTCTGCTGGAATCCACGGCCAACATCCGGAACCTGTCCCTGAATCTGTTCAACACGGGATTGAGATGAAAACCGTGACGTCGCGAAATCGGGAGCGGGGAGCGGGCTTGTTCATCGTCATCCTCATTGTGGCCGGATTGGCCGCCCTGGGAATGACCTTGTTGACGCTGACCTCGATGGGGCCGAAGATGTCGGGCGGGCTGAGGTCCCAGGAGGAGGCGTTCAACGCCGCCGAAGCCGGGTTCAACGCCGCCCAGTCCGTGATCAAGGGCCATTTTGGCGACGGGTCCTGGACGAGTTTTGCCGGCCATTATCTGACCCAGCCGTCGAGTATCGACCAGGCGTTCATCGCCACTAATATCAACCCCAACTATTTCCGGAGAGTGCCTGACGAGGACCTCCTCCTGGCCCTGGACCCGGGAAGGGACGGGACGGCCGACTACGCGCCCCTGCTCTTCTTCAACCAGACCTTCGCTACGAACGAGAGCGGGGCAACCGATACGCGCCTTTCCTATACGGCGTTTCTGATCAACGATGAAGCCGCCGGCGGCGCAGTCGATCCCAGCGACGTCCTCCTGGTCGTGATCGGGGCGGTCCGGTCCGGGACGCGGATTCTGGCGACGACCCGGCTGGAGATTGTCCTGCAATATGTCGCGAGTTCCTAGGGAGAAAAAAGTCATGCGAAGCCGGACGACGATAAAGATTTCGGCCGCCTTGATCTTCGTTTTCGTTTTTCTTCTCCGAGGTTCTGTCGCCTATGGGCAGAGTTGCGTTGAAAACACGGGAACGGTCGCCGAGGCGTTCAGCAACGGGACCAATCTTGACCGGGCCTCGAGCTCCGTGAAGTTTTGGTACAACGACGCGTCCAATCCCCGGGGCATCATGACCTTGAACAAAGCCGGGGCGAATTTCGTGATCAGCAATCCGAGCTATGTTCCCGCCTGGATCAACGCCTTAACGGCCAACGACTTCGATTTGGACGGTTGGCCGGACTATATCGGGACGAGCAGTTCCTTCTCCAATGTTCTGGCCTTCGTCCGCAATCGCGGCGGATCCGGGAGTATCGGGACCTTCAGTATCAGTCTCTGGATCGACGGATCGACCGGCAACGCGAGCGGCTGGCCTCTGACCGGTGTGGGCGGGGCGGCGATCGACGGCGAAGGACATAACGCGATCACGTCGGGCGATTACGACGGCGACGGCGATTTTGATTTTTTATGCCTCGTCTCGACGACCGCCGGCGCCAACGCGATCAAGCGGATCTGGCTTTACGAGAACAGGCTCATCGTCAACGGCGTCAATACCGGTGTCTTGAATTTCGTCCGGACCGACTTGACCTCGGCCTGGTCGGGCATCCTGAAGGGCATTGCCTGGACGGCCACGTCGACGGTTTCGCTCGACCTCGACGGCGATCTCGATACCGATGTCGTCGTCGGAAATCTTGAGGGGAAAATCTTCAAGATCACGAACACCGGCAGAGGTTCGGTCAACGCCCAAACCTTTGTCGTGGAACCGACTCCGATTATCAATACGGGTTGGGGCTACCGCGGCGTCAGTACGATTTCAATCGCTCCATTCGACGGGACTCCGGGTTTGGACATCATCGCCGGAAGCGTCAGCACCGCGGATCTTCATTATTATCAAGGAGATGGGCAAGGTCATTATGCGCTCATGGCCGAGTTCACCGATGCCGATGGGGGGCTCAACGACAACATGTATGACGGCGCGGCCACGGTCAGCCTGGTCGCCGATTTCGACAACGACGGGGATCAGGACCTCATCATCGGGACGGACAACTGGAACTACCTTTCCAGCGGCAGCGGATACGGCGGCAAATGTTATTACTTTAAAAACGACGGAGCCGGAAATTTTGTCGTCACGCTGGTCTTTAACGGGCCGACCAAGTCCCCCGCCGTGGCCGATTTCGACATCGGCGCGGTGTTGGACTTCGACAACGACGGCGATCTTGATTTTTTTATCGCCGACGGCAACGACAGCGAGTACTATTATATCTTCGTCAACTCGCTCGCCGATGTCTACAATCTCTCGGGGACCGGCCTATCGACGAACCTGACGCCGACCCTGGAAGGGACGCAATATGCCGTCACCCGAGCCCGGCTGACAAGGATCGACCAGACCGTGATCGGATCCTCGTCGACGGGGCTCAAGGTCACCTATTACCTGTCGAACGACGACGGAAAGAGCTGGGAATACTACGCCGAATATACGGGCTCCGGCATCACCAACGTCACCAATCAACCCTGGTACGATTTCCACACCTTCGGATCCAAGCTGCGCTGGAAGGCCGTGCTGTCCGCCACTGACGATCAGATCGCCGGGTTCGATCAGGCCTCCCGCGAAACGCCGTCCGTGGACGAGATCCGGATCGAATACGTCTACGTCGAGCGCCGGGAATATTCGCGGTCCTCGGCCGCGGCCGCGGCCGTCGTTTCGGGAACCCGCCGGAAGTTGATCATTTCGGCCTCGTTCATGTTTCCCGGATATGAGGGGCAGCTCCGGGCCTACGACGTGACCGATATCGGACTGGCCAGCACGGGCGGCTCGACGATTCAGACGATCTCCACGGCCGACCCCTTCAGCCCGACGGGACGCAACGTCGTCGCCGGCGGCTCCATCCTCTGGGACGCCGGGCAGCTGTTGGCGTCGCGAAGCCACAGCGGCCGGACCATCTACGCGGGGTACCGGGCAAACAGCTCCTCGCCTTGGCAGCGGGTCAACTTCACCGAATCCAACGCCTCGCTCCTCGCCTCGCTTCTCGGCGACACGGACGGCGACAACGCGGGCTTGATCCGTTTCATCCGGGGGGAAGGCCGAAGCTGGAAGCTCGGGGATATTCTCCATTCGAGCCCCGTCTTGATGGGCCCCCCCTCCGGGGACGCCGTCGCCTTGGGCTCAAGTTACAGCGCGTTCGTCACGGCTCAGGCCAACCGGACTCCGGTCGTTTTCGTCGGGGCCAACGACGGGATGCTTCATTGTTTCGACACGGCCACAGGCACGGAACTCTGGGGTTTCATTCCCTACAACCTCCTGCCCAAACTCAAGAACATGTCCCTGAAAGACAGCCGAACCGGCCTCCGTTATTATGCCCATGATTATTACGTCGACGGGACGCCGACCGTGGGTGACGTTTATCTCGGCGGACAATGGCGGTCCGTCCTGATGTGCGGCCAGGGGGCGGGAAAAGGCAGCTCGGTCGCAGGCGGATTGAATTACTATTTCGCCCTAGACGTCACCAACCCGACGAATCCTACGCCGTTGTGGGAAATGACGGATACCTACATGGGAGAAAGCTGGTCGGTCCCGGCTTTCGGTCAAGTCCGCCAAAGCTCGACGGATCGGTGGGTCGCCTTCGTCGGTTCGGGTTACGACAACAATTCGTCCCAGGTCGTCGGGAATCGTTTCTACGTCATCCGCCTGGATACCGGG
>CAYSGA010000241.1:0-3893 GCA_964430165.1 uncultured Eubacteriales bacterium | reverse complement strand
AATTCACGCCGGCGATGGTCAAGGGGGTTTACGATCACCTCGCCGGCACGTGCACCCACGGCTTCACCGTGGGGATCGAGGACGACGTCACCCATCTTTCGATCCCGGTCGGCCCGGTCCTGGACACCGAGCTCCCCGGCACGGTCCGCTGCAAGTTCTGGGGCTACGGCTCGGACGGCACGGTCGGGGCGAACAAGAACTCGATCAAAATCATCGCCGACAACACCGACATGTACGGCCAGGGCTACTTTCAGTACGACTCCAAGAAGTCCGGCGGCGTGACCATTTCCCATCTCCGGTTCGGCAAGCATCCGATCCAGTCCCAGTACTTCCTCAACACGGTCGATTTCGTCGCCCTGCACAAACCGTCCTACATCGGCCGCCTCGACATCCTCGAGGGCATCCGGGAGGGAGGAATCTTCCTCATCAACTCCAACTGGAAGGCTGCGTAGGTCTTCGAGAACCTGACCGCGGACATGCAGAAGACGATCATCGACAAGAAGGTCAAGGTTTACAACATCGACGCGATCAAGATCGCCGGCGAGCTTGGCCTGGGCCTTCGGATCAACTCGATCATGCAGGCCTGCTTCTTCAAGCTTTCGGGCGTCCTGCCCGAGGCCGAGGCGATCGCCCTCATCAAGAAAGCGATCGAAAAGACCTATGGCCGCAAAGGCCCTGAAGTCGTGAAAATGAACTGGGACGCCGTGGACCGGGCCGCCGCCGGGCTGGAAGAGGTTCCCGTCCCGGATAAGATCGGCAAGTCCGTCCCGCGGGTGAAGATCGTTCCCGACGACGCCGATGCCTTCGCCAGGGACGTCATCGATCCGGTCACCCGGTTCAAGGGCGACCTGCTCCCGGTTTCTAAAATGCCCTTCGACGGGGCCATCCCGACGGCCACGGCCTGCCTGGAAAAGCGCGGGATCGCTGTCGAGGTCCCGGCCTGGATTCCGGAAAACTGCATCCAGTGCAATCAGTGCGCGCTCGTCTGCCCCCACGCCGCCATCCGGCCGAAGCAGATTGCCCCGGCCGATTTGAAGGGCGCTCCGGCGACGTTCGCCGTGATCAAGTCCAATTCCAAGAACGACCGCGACCTCCAGTACCGTCTCCAGGTTTACGTCGAAGACTGCGTCGGATGCGAAAACTGCGTGGAAGTCTGCCCGAGCAAGGTCAAGGCCCTGAAGATGGTCCCCATCGAGGAGGCCCGTAAAGCCGGTGAAAACGACAACGAGAAGTTCTTCGAGAAGGCGCCCTACGAGGTCATGGACGGCAACAAGCGCGACACGATCAAGGGCAGCCAGTTGCTCCGGCCGTTGTTCGAATTCAGCGGCGCCTGCTCCGGTTGCGGCGAGACGCCCTATGTCAAGCTGGCCACCCAGCTCTTCGGCGACCGGATGATCATCGCCAACGCAACGGGTTGCTCGTCTATCTATGGCGGCACTTTCCCGACCTCCCCGTACTGCAAAACCGCGGAGGGAAAGGGGCCCGCCTGGGCCAACTCCCTGTTCGAAGACAACGCGGAATACGGGTTCGGCATGCGGTTGGCGGTCGACGCCAACCGGACGCTGCTCGCGGCCTCGATCGACGCGGCCCTGGCGGCCGGAACGACGCCGGCCCTGACGGACGCGCTCAACAAGATGAAGGCGGCCTGGAAGAACACGAGCGACGAGGCCAAAGCGGCGGCCACGGCGGTCAGAACCGCCCTTCCGGCCGCGCTCAAAGGCGCCAACGGGGCCAAACCGCACCTGGTCAAAATCGCCGAGCTCCAGGATTTCCTGGTTGAAAAGAGCGTCTGGTGCATCGGCGGCGACGGCTGGGCGTACGACATCGGCTACGGCGGCCTGGACCATGTCCTGGCCATGAACCGGAACGTCAACGTCCTTGTCCTCGACACCGAGGTGTACTCCAACACCGGCGGCCAGGCCTCCAAGTCGACCCCGACCGGTTCTGTCGCCAAGTTCGCCTCTTCCGGCAAAAAGACTGCTAAGAAAGACCTGGGCAAGATGGTCATGAGCTACGGGTATGTTTATGTCGCCGCGGTCGCCATGGGCGCCAATATGAATCAGTGCATCAAGGCGTTCCAGGAGGCCGAGGCCTATGAGGGACCATCGATCATCATCGCCTATTCGCCGTGCATCACCCACGGGATCGACATGAAAAAAACCCAGGCCGAGGAGAAACTCGCCGTGGACTCCGGCTACTGGATCCTCTACCGCCACAACCCGCTTCTGGCCAAGGTAGGGAAGAACCCGCTCCAGCTCGACTCCCGGGAGCCGAAGCTCGAGTATGGGGATTTCCTGAAGAACGAGGTCCGCTACCGGACGCTCACCCAGCAGTTCCCCGAGATCGCCAAGGAGCTGTTCGCCCAGGCGGCCGATGAAGCCAGGAAGCGCTACGCCGCATATAAAAAGATGGCGGAGTGACGGCGGCGATCGGCATATTGAAATTTAGAAATAGATTTCGAGTCATTGAGGAGGTTATCCGTGGTGAAAAGAATCATGTTGTTTGTTTATCTCTGTGTTGCCGCGGCCTTGCTGACGGCTTGCGGGCAGAAGTCGGAAACTCCCCAGGCGCCGGCTGCAGTCGTCGAGAAGAAGGCCGCGGTCCCCGCGGATGCCGGGGTGAAGATTGTGGACGAGATTCTGTCCGTTTTCGACCAATGCGTGGCCGAAGCCGCCGCCCTGGCCAAGGACAAGCCGGAAGCCGCCGTCCTGCTGCCGAAGCTGGAAAAGCTCTATGCCGATTATGGAGTGAAAATGGCCGCCCTGAACGCCAGGTTCCTAGCCCTCAGGGACCAGGATATCTACCTCTTCCGTGCAGCCAACGGCTACATGAGCGACAACCGTCCCAAACACGTCTTCGACAAGGACAACGTCCTGAATCAAGCCTATGTCTACTACAATCTCGAGAAGGGCGAGCAGGCCGTCGTCGATATGCTCTCCAATAAGATCGTAAGATTGCTGGACGATGCGGTGAAGCAGTAGAGCGCCATTCGTTCGACGTTTTCCTGCAAGACGCGAGGCTCCTGTCCGTCGGCCTATTTTTTCTCCTGGCGCTCGCCTTCACCTTGAATCATTTTTCGCTTCCCGCCCTGATTCTTACGTCTTTGCTCCTGGCCCTGTCGACGGCTTATGTCTTCCACTATTGCCGGCTGGAAAAGACCGGGCGAAGATGGAATTCGATTTCCAATCGGATAAGATCGAAATTGCTGGAAGAAAAAAGATCAGACGCGGGTCAGGATCTTCGCCAGCCGGGTGACGCCTTCGCGAAGGTCGGCCGGGGTCGCATAGGAAAAATTGAGCCGGATTTCGTTTTTCCGCCCGGTTCCCGAAGGATAAAATTTACTGCCCGGGATATAGGCGACGCCGGCTTTGGCCGCTTCGTGAAAAATGACGTCGGTGTCGAACGTCTCAGGGCAGGTCAGCCAGATGAATAGCCCGCCTTCGGGTTCCGTCCAGCGGATGGTGGGCGGCATCGTATCCTTCAAGGCGGAGATCATGACTTCCCGCTTGTGGCGGTACATCGCCGTGAGCCGTTCGAGATGGGGCTCGAGCATGTCGCGCTCCAGAAACCGGGCGACCACCCTCTGAACGACGCCTTCGGGGGAGACGATGACTTTCTGAGCCCATTTGGCCATGGCCGCGATGAGGTCGGCCGGCCCGACGGCGAAACCGAGGCGCAGCCCCGGCCCGAGGACCTTGGAGAACGACTTGCAGATCGTCACGGTATGCTCATCGCCGAATTCGGCCCGGGCGATGTTCCAGAGCGAGTCGATCCGGCTTCCCATGAAGCGCAGGTCGCGGTACGGCTGATCCTCGAGGATTAAAACTTTCAATTCCCGGGCGACCCGGATCAACTCCCGGCGCCGGGCGAGGCTCATCGTTCGGCCGCTGGGG
>CAYSGA010000240.1:0-3900 GCA_964430165.1 uncultured Eubacteriales bacterium | reverse complement strand
TCGCCCGGGAATGGCACGAACAGGAACGTCCCGAGGTTTGGGATTTCCTCGAGGAAGTCGTCCGCGAACATCCGATCTTCCTCAATCGCGCCCCCACGCTGCACCGGCTCGGCATCCAGGCCTTCGACCCGATCCTCATCGAGGGCAAAGCCATCCAGATTCACCCGCTGGTCTGCACGGCCTTCAACGCCGATTTCGATGGTGACCAGATGGCCGTCCACGTTCCCCTGTCCGTCGAGGCCCAGATCGAGGCCTCGACCCTTATGCTTTCGGCCAACAACATCCTTTCCCCCGCCAACGGCCGCCCGCTCACGATTCCCAGCCAGGACATGGTCCTCGGCTGCTATTACGTGACTATGGCCAAAAAAGGCCTTGCGGGAGAAGGCCGGATTTTCGGGAGCGAGACGGAAGCGCTCCTGGCTTTGGAGGACAAGCAGATCAGCCGCCAGAGCCTGATCAAACTGCGCTATACCGGACCGTTCATGAACCTGGCCGTGTATTACGACGACCAGGCCGTCCATACCTGTCCGGTGACGAACATCGAAAAAGGCCTCATCGAAACGACCGCGGGCCGGGTCATCTTCAACAGCGTGCTGCCCAAGGGGATGCCCTTTTTCAACGGCACGTTCCGGAAAAAAGGCATCGAGAGCCTGGTCTTCTACATCTACCTGCGGTCAGGGCTGAAAGCCACGGTCCAGACTCTTGACCGGCTCAAAGAGCTCGGGTTCCTGCAGGCCACCCAGGCCGGTTTCTCCCTGGGGATTGACGATTTCGTCATCCCGAAGAACAAGGGGGAGCTGGTGGAGAAGGCCAACAAGAAGGTCCGCGAAGTCGAAAAACTCTATCTCGACGGAACGATCTCCGCCCGGGAACGGTTCAACACGATCATCAATGTCTGGTCGACGGTGACCGACGAGGTCTCCGTGGCCATGATCGCGGAGATGAAAAAAATCTCCTTCGAGACGGCCAACCTCAACCCGCTGTTCGTCATGGCCGACTCCGGCTCGCGCGGCAATAAGCAGCAGATCCGCCAGCTGGCCGGCATGCGCGGCCTGATGTCCAAGCCCTCGGGCGAAATTCTGGAAACGCCGATCACGTCCAACCTGCGGGAGGGCCTGAACGTGATCCAGTACTTCATTTCGACCCACGGCGCCCGCAAGGGACTGGCCGATACGGCCCTCAAGACGGCCAATTCGGGATACCTGACCCGCAAGCTCGTCGACGTGTCCCAGGACGTCATCGTCGACCAGCACGACTGCGGAACGCTGAAGGGCGTCAACGTCTCGGCGATCGTCGAAAACGGCGAGATCGTCGAGCCCTTCATCGACCGGGTTGTCGGCCGGACCTCCCTCGAACGGATCATCCACCCCGACACCGGCAAGGTGCTCGTCGATACCAGCCAGGAGATCACGGATACCATCGCCCTGGAAATGCAGAACCTGGGCATCGAGCGGGCCAAGATCCGTTCGATCCTGACCTGCGAAGCGAAGCGGGGTGTCTGCCAGCTCTGCTACGGCCGGAACATGGCCTCGGGTTTCACGGTCGAGCTGGGGGAAGCGGTCGGCGTCGTTGCCGCCCAATCCATCGGCGAACCGGGAACCCAGCTGACGATGCGGACGTTCCACATTGGCGGCATCGCCATGGGCGAAAAGGAACATTCGAAAATCGAGGCGAAAAACGACGGGACGCTCCGTTTCCACAACCTCCGGGCCGTCGAAGGATCGGACGAGAAGCTCGTCGTCGTCAACCGGTCGGCCAACATCGCGGTCATGGACTACCGCGGCCGCGAGGTCGAACACTACCAGGTTCCCTACGGCGCGAAACTCCACCTGTCCGAAGGCGACGCGGTCAAAGCCCGTCAGCTGTTCGCCGAATGGGACCCGTTCAACACCCTGATCCTGACCGAGGAGACGGGGCTGGTGGTCTTTCACGACGTCGTCCAGAAGGTGACGATGGAGGAATCGCAGGACGAGATCACCGGGTTGATGAGCCAGATCATCATCGAGCCCAAAGACGAAAAGCTCCAGCCCCGGATCGAAATCGTCGACGCCAGGGCGAAGGACAAACACGGCAAGCCCATCCTCCTGAAGCGTTACTTCCTGCCTTCGGGAGCCCACCTGGAGGTCAAGGACGGTGTGGAGGTGCACTCCGGCGAAATCCTGGCCAAAATCCCCCGGGAGCAGGCCAAGACGAAGGACATCACGGGCGGTCTGCCGAGGGCCGAGGAGCTGTTTGAAGCGCGGCGGCCCAAATTCCCCGCCGTCATTTCCGAAATCGACGGCGTCGTTATCTTCGGCGGACTCATGAGGGGCTTCCGCAAACTTAACATCAAGAGCGACCGCGGAGTGGAAAAGGAATACCTCATCCCCAAGGGCGCCCATATCAGCGTCGGCGACGGCGAACGGGTCAAGGCCGGAATGGCCCTCATGGATGGCCCGGTCAACCCGCACGACATCCTCCGGGTCCTGGGCGAAAAGGAACTGGCCGAATACCTCCTTCGGGAGGTCCAGGAAGTGTACCGGCTCCAGGGCGTGGCCATCAACGATAAGCACATCGAAACGATCATCCGGCAAATGCTGCGATGGGTCAAAGTCGAGGAGATCGGCGACACCGATTTTCTGATCGACGAGCAGGTCGACAAGTTCGTGTTCCAGGAGGAAAACCAGAAGGTCTTGGACAAGGGCGGCAAACCGGCCAAGGCCCGGCCGCTCCTGCTCGGCATTACCAAGAGCGCCCTGAGCACGGACAGTTTCATCGCCGCCGCCTCCTTCCAGGAGACGACCCGGGTCCTGACCGAAGCGTCGATTTACGGGAAAACCGACCGGCTCCGGAGCCTGAAGGAAAACATCATCATGGGCCGGTTGATCCCCGCCGGAACGGGGTACAAGTACTATCGTGATGTGGAGTTGGCGGAAGAGGAAAAACCCGCCGAAGCGGAGGCTCCCCAGGAAGAAGCCCCGGTTCCGGAGACCTGAAAAAACCTCTCCGGAATTCCCGATTTTCCTTGACAAGAGGGGTCGGGATTTGCTAGACTCCGTCTACTCGTTTTGATTTATCGGTCCTTTCGGATTCAATATAAACGAGAATCGAAGATTTCAGTAAGGAGTAGTCTCTTGCCGACGGTCAGCCAGCTTATACGTAAAGGTCGTGTGCTCAAGGGGTCGAAGAGCAAATCGCCCGCCCTTGAATCCTGTCCCCAGAAGCGCGGCGTCTGCACCCGGGTCTTCACCACGACGCCCAAGAAGCCCAACTCGGCCCTCCGGAAGGTGGCCCGGGTCCGGCTGTCCAACAACATTGAGGTAACGGGTTATATCCCCGGGATTGGCCACAACCTACAGGAACACTCCATTGTGCTGATTCGCGGCGGCCGGGTCAAGGATTTGCCCGGCGTCCGTTATCACATCATCCGCGGGACCCTCGATTCCGAGGGCACGGCCAACCGGTTCAAATCGCGCTCGAAGTACGGAGCCAAGAGGCCCAAAGAAAAACGGGTCGCGTCGTAACGGGGGAGAAAGCCGATGCCACGCCGCGGAATCATCAAGAAACGCAAACCCGTGGGGGACCAGAAATACGGCTCCACCCTCGTCACGAAGTTCATCACATCGGTCATGCAGAAGGGCAAGCGGAGCACGGCCGAGAATATCGTCTACGGAGCGATGGAGATCGTCCAGCAGAAAACCAAGGAAGACCCCCTGAAAGTCTTTGAAAAGGCCATGGACAACGTCCGGCCGATGGTTGAAACGAAGTCCCGCCGCGTCGGCGGTGCAAACTACCAGGTGCCTGTTGAAGTGCGTCCTGTTCGTCGTCTGGCTTTGTCTATGCGTTGGATTAAAGAAGCTGCGCGCAAGCGCGGTGAAAAATCCATGGCGCAGCGCCTGGCCAACGAGCTGCTGGAGGCTA
>CAYSGA010000239.1:0-3906 GCA_964430165.1 uncultured Eubacteriales bacterium | reverse complement strand
GGCTTGGTCCCGGACATTGAGGGCCAAGGAATGGACGGGAACGCCGTATTCGGCAACCAGCGATTTCGCGAGTTCCTTCAGGCGGCCGGCCCGGCGGGCGGCCATGAGAATCGAAGCGCCTTCGCGGGCGAAGGCCCGGGCGCAGGACCGCCCGATTCCCGAACTCGCGCCAGTCACGAAAACGATTTTGTTTTTCAAAGACGTCATGGTTCACCTCGTCCGAGCCTCCATTATAAGGCGCTTTCGTCGAAATCGAAAAGAATCCGCGAGGGAATTCCGGCCGGGGATCAACGTTCCTTCGGCCGGGGAGCGCCGCCTTTCGGCCGCCGGAACCTCCGGAGGATCATGACGACGGTCAGGAGCATCGCGTTGAACGGGTTGGCGAACGCGGCCGCGAATCCGATATTCCGGCCGTTGATCAGTTGGACATTGTCCCCGAATTGATCCTCGTTGACGAGATACGTCCAGGTCGACGACGGGCCCTTGAGGTTTTTCATTTCGCCGGCTCCGGCTTCGCCCGAAGCAAGCAACCGGTCGAGCTCATTTCCGGCTTCCTCCTCGAGGGACCGCATCATCGCCAGAAACGCTTCCGTCGCCGAGGTTGTGAATTCCTGGACCGGCGCCTTTCCTCCCAGGCTGACGAGATGGATGCTTTCGCGCGTGTCGGCGATCCAGGCGAGATGATCAGCCCAGGCCCGGTCGATGACGGAAAGGACCGCCCGGGTTTCGAGCGCGTCCAGCCGCTTCGGTCCGAACCGGGCGGAGGCCCGGACCCGGCCTTCCGGATCGTGCCTCTCCCAAAAACCCGCGGATTCAGGGTCGAGGAGGGCCGCTTCGCGGCGTTCCCGGACGATCCGGCGCTGCCTCTCCGCAAGCGAGGAGAATTTTTGAAGCGTCCGCCGGATGTCGAAATTTTGGCCCTCGATAACCCGCTGGGCGTGGGAAATTTCACGGCGGAGCGCGGCGGTGCCGATCTCCCCCGATCCCGGCTCGATCCGATGGCGCCGGAAAAATATTTCCGTCAGCCCGTACCGTTCGAAGAGGTCATCGTCGAGACCGATGAAAAACCGGGTCGATCCCGGATCTCCCTGGCGGCCGGAGCGGCCGCGGAGCTGGCGGTCGATCCGGAGACTTTCGTGCCGGTTCGTCCCGATCACGTACAAACCGCCGAGGGCGATGACCTCCCCGCGGCCGTGTTCATCGGAACCGCCGAGCTTGATGTCGATTCCCCGGCCGGCCATGTTCGTCGAGATGGTCACGGCGCCCGGGGCGCCCGCTTCGGCGACGATGCGCGCCTCGGCCTCGTCGTTTTTAGCGTTGAGAATGGAATGCGGAATCCCGACCCGCCGGAGATCCGCGGATATTTCCTCGGATTCGTGGACGCTCAACGTCCCGACCAGGATCGGCCGGCCCGCCGCGTGAACGGAAGCGATTTCGGACACGAGAGCCCGCCTTTTCACTTCCCGGCCGGAGAAGACCGCGTCCGGCTGGTCTTGACGAGCGTTCGGATGATGGGGCGGAACGATCGTAACGCCGAGCCCGTAAAATTCCCGGAGTTCGTCCGCGGAGGAGACGGCCGTAGCCGTCATCCCGGCCAGGCGGGGGTAAAGGCGCAGAAAATGCTGAAGGGTGATATTGCCGAGAATCTTTCCCTCCGTCCGGCGGGCCAGGCCTTCCTTGGCTTCGACCGCGGCCTGGATCCCGTCGGGCCAGTGGCGTTTTTCCATGACCCGGCCGGTGAATTCATCCACGATCTCGATCCGCCCCTCCCGGACGATGTAATCCACGTCGCGGGCAAGCAGCGCCCGGGCATGGAGGGCGCAATGGACGGCCTCCAAGACCGGCTCGTTGCCGGGATCATAAAGGCTCGCCAGCCCAAGGGCGGTCTCGAGGCGGCGGAGGCCGCTCTCCGTCAAAAAGACGTTTCGGTGTTCGGCGTCGGTTTCAAAGTCGAGGCCCGGAATAAACGAGCGGATCACGTCCGTGAGCGGGCCGATCTCGACCGCCGCGCCCTCGGCCAAGCCGGCGATAACGAGAGGGACGCGGGCTTCGTCTATCAGAATGGAGTCCGCCTCATCCACGATCGCGGCCTCAAACGGGCGGCGGACGCAATCCCCACGAGCGAAGGCGAGCCCGTCGCGAAGATAATCGAAGCCCGCTTCCTTGGCCGTGGCGTAGGTGACATCGCAGGCATACGCGGCGCGTTTTGCGTCGGGGTCCCGGCCTTCCTGGACACAACCGACCGAAAAACCGAGCCGCTGAAAAACCGGTCCCATCCAAGCCGCATCGCGGCGGGCCAGGTAATCGTTAAACGTCAAGACATGGACGCCCTTGCCTTTCAGGGCGAAAAGAGCGGCCGGATAAACGGCGGCCAAGGTTTTGCCTTCCCCCGTGGGCAACTCGGCCACCCGGCCGCGCGCCATCGCCAGACCGGCGATAAGCTGGCAGTCGTGCGTTTCGAGGCCGAGCGTCCGCCGCGCGGCCTCCAGGACAAGGACGAATGTTGCGATTTCCAGGGAGTCGGGCGACTCCCCGGCCTCGGCCCGGCGGCGAAGAACATCCGCCCGGCAACGGAGGTCGGCGTCCGCGCTTCCGGTCAAATCGATCAACCGTATCGGTTCGAGCAACGAACGATAAGCCGCCGTTTCGGTTTCAACCGATTCGCCGCGCGCGCGGCGAATTTTCCGAAGGAACGAAGAAAAACAGGAATATGACGAGATAGACAAATGGGCCCTCCCTTTAATTGCGGAATGTCAAAAAGACATGCCGACGATCAAGAGATCGTCATACCGTAAAGGGAGGACCCCGTAAGGACGCTGAAAACCGCTCCCCCGCCGTCGCCCGGGCCAAAACCCGGGGCCGGGCGAGTTCTCTCAAAGCGGGCGGGCTGAGGACCGTCCCGAAAAACAAGAACACCGCAAGCGGTGGCAAGACAATCGCCAGAACCATCCCCAGAAGCCACCACTTCAAACTCGATGCACCCTCGGCCCTCAGTCCGCCCTGACCGAAACTGCTTATCATTTGATCGCGGCTCCACTCCCAACATAAGTTCGGGACAATCGGTTGTCAAGACGAATGAAAAATATTTTTTTGGGCCGCGCGCGTCCCTGGAGCTGAGAAAAAGCGGGAAATCACTCCCCGCATTGCGGAGCGGGCTTTCCGCGCAACGCACTCCACATGATCGCATACGCACAACCGACGCCCGCCCGGACCTCGATCGCGCCGAAGGCGCAATTGCGGGAGCAGGCGCCGCATTCCATGCAGCGATCGCGGTCCATCAGGCGGGCCTTGCGGCCTTCCATTTCAAAAACACCATGGGGGCAGACATCCGCGCACAATCCGCATCCCGTGCATTTTTCGGATTCGTATTTCAAGGTGGAAACACTTTTCAAATGCTGAAGCGGCATGGCGTTTTGCCTTATCCTCTCAATAAAAACGAGGCCACGGCCGCGGCCAGGCCGAGCCCTCCGGCCGCGAGCATGACCGGCACGGCGGCCTTCATCTCGGCGACGACTCCGGAAAGGGACGTGAATGTCGACGACCCGGTGAAATTCATCGCCAGGAAGGCCGAAAACGATGGAAGAATCAGGAGCGTGGCCGCGGCCGCGGCCGCTCCAGAGGCGTCGACCGGCGGAAAACCCCGAAGGAGGCAAATCGCCGCCGCCCAGAGCAGCCCGAGAATTCCGCCTTTCGCCGCGAACATCCTCCCGGGAATCCAGGGAAGCAGGGCCGGGGTCAGGACCGAACCGGTGAAAATCGCCCCGCCCAGGGCCAATCCCGTGAGCCGCATTTCCCTGACTCCCAGGACGACCGCGACCAGCCAGAGAAGAAATCCCGCGAGGAAATACCTGTTTTGAACGATCACGCTGATCTCCATGGAGACCAGCGTGACCCGGTCCCTGAACG
>CAYSGA010000238.1:0-3978 GCA_964430165.1 uncultured Eubacteriales bacterium | reverse complement strand
TTGAAGCCGACGGCCGGAGTTGGAGCGTGGTCAACAGCGCCCTGGTCGTCTCCAACTCCAAATACACGGGCGGGAAGATGAAAATCGCGCCCCACGCAGAGACGTCCGACGGGAAGGCCGACCTGGTGGTTTTCCGGGACGTCAACCGGAGGGAGATGATCCAGATATTCAAAGGCGTTTTTTCCGGAGCCCACGCCGCTCATCCTAAGGTGGAAATGATCCAGGGCGTGAACATGACGGTCGTCGGAACTCCGGATCTCAACGTCATGGCCGATGGGGAAGTCCTCGGGAAGACGCCCCTCCGGATCAATCTTTTGCCCCAGGAACTGACCTTCCTCGGATGACCCGGGCCTTCGAAATCCTCCGTTCGTTTTTCCTCTGGCTGATCGCCTTTCCTGTTTTCGTCCTCAGCTGTCTCATGATCCTTCTGGTCGCCCTTTTTTATCGCGGCCCCGGGCTCGAAGCGGTCATCAAGATCGGCTGCCGCTCCGTGCTGTTTTGCGCCGGCGTCCGGGTCCGGCTTCACGGCCGGGAAAATTTCGACCCGGGCCGCCGGTACCTGCTCATGATGAACCATGTCAGCATCCTCGATCCCCTGGTTTTTTACGCCCGGTATCCGGGCCGCGCCCGGGGAGCCGAGGAAGAAGGCCACTTTCGCTGGCCGGTCTACGGGCGATTGATCCGGAGAATCGGCCAGATTCCGATTAACCGGAAAAACCCCCGGAAAGCCAGGGAAAGCCTCACCCGGGCGGCGGAATTCATCCGCGCCCGGAAGGACTTTTCGTTCCTTGTCTTGCCCGAGGGGACGCGGACGCTCGACGGGAAACTCGGGCCCTTCAAACGCGGCGGGTTTCTGCTGGCCGCGGAAGCGGGGCTGGACATCCTGCCGATCGTCCAGGCCGGCGCGTTCCGGGTCATTCGCAAAGGAAGCAAGTTGCTGCGTCCCGGGCGGATCGACTATTTCATCGAGCCCGCGGTCGCCGCGGCCGGATCGTCCAAGGAGGAGATCGCCGATTGGATGGACCGGGTCCGGGAGGCCTTCCTTCGCCGAATAAAGTTGTGACAGGTCTTTAGCCCTGTCACAAAATCCTGTCCCCTTGATTTCCGCGGACTCTTGGAATAAAAAGAAGTGGGGAAAGACGGGAGGGGACAGGTCGTTAGCCCTGTCCCCTAGCCCTGTCCCCTTTATTTAAGTTCCCGGAGGTTATCCATGGCCCCAACTTCCAAGACCGCGAAACTCGTTTCCGTCGATAAAAGCGCGCGCATCCTCGTCGCCGGCGCGGGCGGCTTCATCGGCGGGTCGTTGTGCCGGTACTTCAAGGACAAGGGCTTCACAAACGTCCGGGGCGTGGACAAGAAACCGCTTTCCGAATGGTATCAGAGGGTCCCGGGGGTCGAGGGCCTTTGCCTCGACCTGAGCCAGGAGAAAAATTGCCGCCGGGCGGTCGAAGGCGTCGACGAGGTCTACCAGCTCGCGGCCGACATGGGCGGCATGGGATTCATCGAACGGTTCCGGATCGAATGCCTGCGGTCCGTTCTCATCAACACCCACATGATCGAATCGGCCTATAAGGCCGGGGTTTCCCGTTATTTCTATTCCTCCTCGGCCTGCGTCTACAACACCGACCTTCAAAAAAACCCCAAGATCACCGCCCTGAAGGAGTCCGATGCCTACCCGGCGATGTCCGAACGCGGTTACGGCTGGGAAAAACTGATTTCCGAGATGTTCTGCCAGGAGTACTGGGCCGAGCGTCAATTTAAAACCTTCATCGCCCGCTTCCACAACGTCTACGGCCCGTGGGGGACATGGGACGGAGGGCGGGAAAAAGCCCCCGCGGCCCTGTGCCGGAAAGTCATCCAGGCGATCGACAACGGAACCCGGGAGATCAAGATCTGGGGCGACGGCACCCGAACGCGGAGCTATCAGTACATCGATGACTGCGTCAAGGGGATCGACATGATCACCCACTGCGAAGAGTTGATCGCGACGCCCATCAACCTGGGCACGAGCGAACTCGTCAGTGTCAACGGACTCGTCTCGATCATTGAATCGATCGCCGGGGTCAAGATAAAGCGGACCTACGACCTGACCGCGCCCCAGGGCGTCGGCGGCCGGAATTCCGACAACACGTTCATCAAAAAAGTCCTCGGCTGGGAGCCGCGCACGCCGCTCAAGGTCGGCCTGGGAAAAACCTACCCCTGGATCAAGGAACAGGTCGAGCGGAAAAAAGCCGGGTTGAAAACCGTCGATTGACCGAAAAACGGACGCCGCCCTCCGGGGCCGCCGTGGAGATGGAGAAGCGGCGAAGGCCGGAGTTGCGATGATAATGCGAAAACGACATGGAGGAACCCGATGAAACCTGAAACCTGGGATCGGCGGGCGTTTTTACGGTTGTGCGGCACCCTGGGGATGACGGCCGCCGTCGCCAAGGCCGGAGGGCTCGACCGGATCGAAGCCGCGGCCCAAACGGTCGCGAATCGGGCGCCCGAAGAAATCGCCGCGGACGAGTTCTACTGGAGGGAAATCCAACTGGCCTACAAGCTGGACCGGACCCTGATCAACCTGAACAACGGGTTCACCTCCCCATGTCCCCGGGTGGTGCTCGAATCGGAATTCCGCTACCTGGAATTGATCAACATGCTGCCCGTCCATTACCAGGCGATGGTCGCCGAGAACATCGAGACGATCCGCCGGCGGATGGCCGCGGAATTCGGCTGCGATCCCGCGGAATTGGCCTTGACGCGGGGGGCCAGCGAGTCCCTGCAGATCGTCCAGAACGGCCTCGATCTCGAGGCCGGCGACGAGGTGATCACGACCGAACAGGATTACCCCCGCATGCTGACGACCTGGGATCAGAGGATGCGGCGCCAGGGGATCAAGGTCACCCGGCTGCAGTTTCCCGTGCCGGCGACTCAGGATGAGCTTTTCCGGATGTTCGAGCAGGCCGTCGCTCCGCGGACAAAAGTCTTTCATTTCTGCCATATCACCAACCTGACGGCCCAGATGTTCCCCGTCCGGCGGCTCGCCCGCCTGGCCCGGTCCAAGGGGATCGTGACGATCGTCGACGGGGCCCACGCCCTGGGGCAGTTTCCCTTCAAGCTGCGCGATCTCGAGTGCGACGCCTACGGCGTCAGCCTGCACAAGTGGCTGATGGCGCCGATCGGCAACGGCTGTCTTTACGTGCGCCGCGAGATGATTCCGAAATTCTGGCCGCTGCAGGCCGCCCCCGAGCAGCAGGATGACGACATCCGCAAATTCGAAGCCATCGGGACGCATCCCTGGGGGATCCGGGCCGCCCTCGGCGAGGCCTTGGCCTTCCATCAGGCCGTCGGCGGCGAGCGCAAGGCCGCGCGGCTGCGCTTCCTGACCCTTCGCTGGGCCGAGGCGCTCAAGGTCCACCCGCGCGTCCGGATCCTGACGAACCTCGGGGAGCCGGCCGAGGCCTGGGGAGTCGCGGCGGTCAATATCGAGGGGATCGATGTGCGCGACCTCGCCCGGTTCCTGAGGTCAAAATACCGGATCGTCGCCGTCCCGCTCGTCGGCGGCGCCCCGCCCAACCAGGTGTTCGATTTCCAAGCCCTCCGTGTCTCGCCGAACATCTACACGACGCTCGAAGAGATCGACACGTTCATCGAAGGCATGGAGGATGCGATCAAGAACGGCATCCCTTCCGACCTGGACCCGGGAATCGGCGTCCCGGCGACGTCCGCCGACTGAGCGGAAGCGCCTGGATCCAAGGAGAATTCTCATGAAACGTCTCTTCCGACCGGTCGCGGCGGCGGCCGCCGTCTTCCTCGCCTTGGGCTGTCTCGAAGCCCGGGCCGTGGACCTGTTTAAAATCCCGTTTCCTTTCAAAGCGGCTGGAAAAAACTTTCCGGCGGGCGATTATATTCTCACCGTGAAGGAAGGCGGAAATCTCACCCTTCGCCGGGAATCGACCGGAACTGACACCATCCTCCCCTTCACGGAGAAAATAC
>CAYSGA010000237.1:1293-4010 GCA_964430165.1 uncultured Eubacteriales bacterium | reverse complement strand
GCATCCTCATCGCGCTGGGCACGCACCGCGCCATGACGCCGGCCGAAATCGAGAAATGCTTCAGCCTCGACCCCTACCTGGAAAAAATCGATTATATCTTCAAGAGAGTGCTCTCCCATGAAAGCTAGAATTCTCGTTTCCTACAAGGACAGCGTCCTCGATCCCCAGGGCCAGGCCGTCCGCAACGCTCTTCACACCCTCGGCTACGACGCCGTCCGGGACATCCGCCAGGGCAAGGTCTTCGAAATCGAGCTCGGCGGCGTCTCGAAGGCCGAGGCCGAACGCCTGCTGCCGGAGATCGCCGGCAAGGTCCTGGCCAACGTGGTCATCGAGAAATACGCCTGGCAGATTCTCCAGGATTGAGGAGAGGCCCGTGAAATTCGGAGTGGTCGTCTTTCCCGGGTCCAACTGCGACGCTGACGCCTATCACGCCTGCAAGGACGTCCTCGGCCAGCCGACGACATACCTCTGGCACAAGGATCACGACCTGCGGGGCGTGGACTGCGTCATCCTGCCGGGCGGATTTTCCTACGGCGATTACCTGCGGAGCGGCGCGATCGCCCGGTTCTCTCCCCTCATGCAGGAAGTCCGCGAGTTCGCCGACAAGGGCGGACTGGTCCTCGGAATCTGCAACGGCTTCCAGGTCCTCCTGGAGCTCCACCTGCTTCCCGGGGCTATGCTCCGGAACAAAAACCTGAAATTCCTCTGCCAGTACGTGACGATCCGGCTGGAAAACGAGCGGACGCCGTTCACCCGCAAAGGAAAGAAAGGGCGGATCCTCCGCGTCCCGATCGCCCATTTCGACGGCAACTGGTACGCTCCTCCCGAAACATTGAAAGAAGTCGAGGACAACGGGCAGGTCGTCTTCCGGTATTGCGACTCCGAAGGCGCCTTGACCGAGGAGGCCAACGTCAACGGCTCGCTCCACGCGATCGCCGGCCTCGTCAACAAGCGCGGAAACGTCTGCGGCATGATGCCCCACCCCGAACGGGCCGTCGAGCCGGTCCTCGGAAGCGAAGATGGTCTCGTCGTCTTCCAATCCCTCCTCGAGAAGATGTCATGAAAACGCGCCGGCACGACGACAAAGCCCTCGCCTATCACAACCTGACTGCGGACGAATACGACCTCATCACCAAGCTCGTCGGCCGGGAGCCCAACCTGACCGAGCTCGGGATCTTCTCGGCCATGTGGTCCGAGCACTGTTCCTATAAAAGCTCCAAAGTCTACTTGAAAAAACTGCCGACGAAGGCCAAAAACGTCATCCAGGGCCCCGGGGAAAACGCCGGGGTCCTCGACATCGGCGACGGCCGGGTCGTCGTCTTCAAGATCGAATCGCACAACCACCCGTCCTACATCGAGCCGTTCCAGGGCGCGGCCACGGGCGTCGGCGGCATCCTCCGGGATATCTTCACCATGGGCGCCCGCCCGGTCGCCCTGATGGATTCGCTCCGGTTCGGCCCGCTCGACAACCCGAAGAACCGGTCCATCATGGAGGGCGTCGTCTCCGGCATCTCGTCCTACGGCAATTCGATCGGGGTGCCGACCGTCGGAGGCGAAGTCTGTTTCAACGAATGTTATTCGCTGAACCCGCTGGTCAACGTCTTCTGCCTGGGACTGGCCGAAAAGGACAAGATCTTCTACGCCCGGACCGACGACGTCGGCAACGCCATCCTCTACGTCGGGGCCAAAACCGGCCGTGACGGGATCCATGGAGCGTCGATGGCCTCCCAAGAATTCGGCGAGGACACCGAGGCCAAGCGGCCCAACGTCCAGGTCGGCGACCCGTTCAAGGAGAAGCTCCTGGTCGAAGCCTGCCTCGAGGTCATGGAGCGCCGGATCATCGTCGGCATCCAGGACATGGGCGCGGCCGGGTTGACCTGCTCGACGACCGAAATGCCGGCCAAGTCGGGAAAAGGCGTCGAAATCGACCTCGACCTCGTGCCCCAGCGGGAAAAAGGGATGACTCCCTACGAGATCCTTCTTTCGGAATCGCAGGAACGGATGCTGATCGCCGCCCGGCCAGACCAGGTTCCGGCCGTCAAGGCGGCCTTCGCCAAGTGGGATCTCGACGCCGTCGAGATCGGCAAGGTCACCGGCGACGGCAAGCTCCGCTGCCGTTTCCACGGCGAAATCATCGTCGACGTTCCCGTTTCGGCCGTCGTCGACCTCTGCCCGGCTTACAACCGGCCGTGGGAAAAACCGGCCGGGCCGGCGGCGCGGCCTTCCGGTTCCGTGCCCTTACCGGTGGATTACAACGAGGTCTTCCGCAAGCTCCTCTCCTCCCCCACGATCGCCGACAAGGAATGGGTCTACCGCCAATACGACCACATGGTCCAGACGAACACGGCCTTGCTTCCGGGCGCGGGCGCGGCCGTGCTCCGCATCCGGGGCTCGAAGAGGGGTCTGGCCATGACCCTGGACGGCAACGGCCGCTTCGCGGCCCTGGACCCGCGGACGGGCGGAAAGGCCTCGGTCGCCGAGGCCTGCCGGAACCTGGCCTGCGTCGGGGCCCGGCCGATCGGAGTGACGAACTGCCTGAACTTCGGCAATCCCGAAAAACCCGGCGTCATGGGACAGTTCAAGGAGGCCGTCGAAGGCCTGAGCGAAGCCTGCGAGGCCTTCGGGATCGCCGTGACCGGCGGCAACGTCAGCTTCTACAACGAAACCGAAGGGATCGCCATCGACCCGACGCCCGTTCTGGGAATCGTCGGCCTCAT
>CAYSGA010000237.1:0-1283 GCA_964430165.1 uncultured Eubacteriales bacterium | reverse complement strand
ATCGACAACGTCGTCACGCCCGGATTCAAGGCCGGGGGCGACGCGGTCATTCTCCTCGGCGAAAACAAGGAAGAGTTTGGCGGGTCGGAATACCTCAACCTCGTCCACGGCCGGAATGACGGGTTTCCGCCGGCCGTCGACCTCGACCGGGAAATTGCCGTTCACGAGACGCTTCTTGCGGCGATTTCAGAGGGCCTGGTCCGGTCGGCCCACGATCCGTCGGAAGGCGGGCTGGCCGTCTGCGCGGCCGAATGCGCCTTCCACAGCCCGGAAAAAATCGGCGGCGACCTTTCCTTCGAAACGGACACTCGGCCCGACGCGGTTCTCTTCGGAGAAAGCCACGCCCGGATTCTGCTGACTGCCCGGACGGAGAACGCCGGCCGCGTTCTCGAAATCGCCGCAAAGCACGGCGTTCCGGCCGGGGTCGTCGGCACAACGGGCGGAAGCTTCCTCCGGATCCGGGTCGCCGGAAACCTTCTCGTCGATCTTCCCATCGCCGCGGCTTACCGTCTCTGGAAGAACGCGATCCCGGATTATTTCGCGGCTTCGAAGTCATCTTCATCACCGGACATGCCTCCGCTTTATCAAGTCACGAAACGATATCAGAGCGCGTATGCCGACCCGCTCCGTCTCGCCCGCGGGGACCGGGTGACGATTCTCCCCCGGACGAGCGAATGGCCGGGATGGCTGTGGTGCCGGGACGCAAACGGAAAGACGGGCTGGGCTCCGGAAGCCTTTCTTTCCCGCACGGATGACGAGGCCCGGCTGTCCCGAAATTACGACGCCGTGGAGTTGTCGGTCGAAGCCGGAGAAACCATCCGCCCGGTTTTGGAACTGGCCGGCTGGATTTGGGGAACGGATGACCGCGGGAAAACCGGCTGGGTTCCGAGAGACCACCTGGAGATCCCGAACCCATAAGGAGGGCGTCATGAGCGAGGACGTATTCCGCAGTCCGAAAAAACACGGCCGGATCATGGTTCTGCTGTCGGGCCGCGGCTCGAATTTCATGGCGATCGCCGATGCGGTCGCCGCCGGGAACATCGACGCCGAGATCGCCCTCGTCTTCAGCAACAAGGAGGACGCGCCGGGCCTGGCCGCCGCCCGAGATCGCGGGCTTCCGGCCATGGGCTTGAGCCCCAAGCTGTTCTCCGACAAGACGGAGTACGACAAGGCGATTGTCCGCGAAGCCGAAGCGCGCGGCGTCGACCTGGTCTGCCTGGCCGGCTACATGAAAATCCTGACGCCGGATTTCTGCCGCGCCTATAAAAACCGCATCCTGAACA
>CAYSGA010000236.1:0-4010 GCA_964430165.1 uncultured Eubacteriales bacterium | reverse complement strand
CCCGAAATGGGGGCAGGCGGCCGTCGTCCGCCAGGGCGACGGTTCGAGGAGTTTCGTGATTTTGGCCGCCGCGGGTTTGCGGCGGATGATCCGGCCCCGGACTTTGTCCCCGACGACCGCGCCCGGAACCCAGACGTCCTTGTCCTTGAACCGGGCGACCGGCCAGCTTTTAGGGAAGGCGATTCCCGTGATCTCCAAGTCGGTTTCGGGCGCCTTGAATTCCCTCAGCATTTTTTTGAAGCGCTTCAGGGGAAACCCGACGACGTTGTTGGTGTCGCCCTCGAGGCGTTCGATGAACGCGTCTCCGACATCCTGGACGGCGTAGCTTCCGGCCTTGTCGGCGTAGTCGTTCCGGTCGAGATAGGCTTCGACGGCGTCCCGGCTCAGGGTCTTGAAAGTGACGAAGGTCGTCTCGTAGCTGACGATCAGGCGGTCATCGGAAGCCCGGAAAAGGGCGACTCCGGTCAGAACCCGGTGGCGCCGGCCGGACAGCCGGCCGAGCATCATCGCGGCGGCCTTCCTGCTTTCCGGTTTGCCGAAGATCTCCCGCTCCAGGCAGACAATCGTGTCGGCGGCGATGACCAGGGCTTCGGGAAATTTCAGCCCCACGTCGCGGGCCTTGAGTTCGGCCGCTTCCCGGACGAAAAAGACCGGGTCGCTTGGGTCGATCGAACGCTCGTCCGCGCCGCTCGGGACGACCCGGAATTCGGGAAGGACCCTTTGGAGAAGCTCCTTCCGGCGGGGCGATTGCGAAGCCAGGATGACGTCCACGGCGCTCAATCGCGAACGAGGGTGAAGCGGACCGGCCGGACCTTCCCGTCGCGCTCGACGGTCAGGGTCACCGTGTCGCCGATCTTGTGGTTTTCCAGGACGTTGAACAGGTCGTCGTAGGATTTGACCGGTGTCCGGTCGACGGCGGTGATAACGTCGTTGATGAAGCGGCGGCCGAAGCGGTCCTGACCCAGGCCGCGGAGCCCGGCCTCATAGGCCGGCGTGCCGGCCGGAACTTCGAGAAGGACGACGCCTTCGTAGCCGGTCCGGCGGGCGGTGGCGTCGTTGAGAAACGAGACGCCGAGGCCGGGGCGGATGACCCGGCCGTAGACGATCAATTCGGGAACGACCTTGGCGATGATGTCCACGGGGACGGCGAACCCGACGCCGCTGGAGGCGCCCGACGGCGAATAGATGAGCGTGTTCATCCCGATAAGCCGGCCGGAGGAATCGAGCAGCGGCCCGCCGGAGTTGCCGGGGTTGATCGAGGCGTCGGTCTGGATCATGTCCCGGATGGAGACGCCGCCGGCGCCGGTGATCTTGCGCCCCAGGGCGCTGACGATTCCCTTCGTGACGGTATAGTCGAAGCCGAACGGATTGCCGATGGCGATGGTCTTTTGTCCGACCAAGAGATCCCGGGACGTGCCCGGCGTAACCGGGGAGAGCCCGGAAACGTCGCCTTCGAGTTTGAGGACGGCGATGTCCTTGGATTCGTCCTTGCCGACGAGTTTTGCCGAACGCTGCTGCTGGTCGGGCAGCGTCACCTGGAACTCCACGCCGTCTTCGATCACGTGGTGATTCGTGACGATGTGCCCCCGCCGGTCCCAGGCGAAACCGGATCCGCTGCCCCGGGGCATTTTCTCCTCGGCCCCGAAAAAAAAGTCTCGGACGAGCTGGATGTTGGTGATGAATACGACCGAATTCCGCGATTTGCCGACGACGTCGATCGTGTTCCGTTCGTCTTCGGTGAGCGGAGTTTGCTGGGAGCGAAGGCCGGGCGGGGCGGAGAGAAACAGAAAGACCGCTGCCGTTCCCGTCAGTCGCTTGATTCTCGGATGTTTCATTTTCTTCTCCGTCTTCTTCTCCGTCAAAATTCAATTATATCACCGGACGGCGGAGATGAAAAAAACGGATCCGGCCCGTTTTGGTTTGACAGCCTTCCGGCCGTGTGGCAGGATGAATCCGCGATGTGTGTGTTCTGTCATCAGCACGGCGAAGGAAAGAAATGGTACTTGGATGCCAGGAACTATTCCGAAGATCTCTTGAGCGACCTTCGAAGAAGGCGGCACATCGAGCGCTTTTTTTCTTCTCCCGATCATCTCGACCGGGGGGACAAGGCTCTAAAAAAACTCGACCGACTCCCCCCGTTTTTCACCCGCGGCCTCCGGCGAAAAATAACCGACAAACAGATGGCCAGTCATTTCGGGCAGGTCGTGCCCATCGAGGATATCGAGAAAATACTGAATTTTACGACTTCAATCGTCCGGTTGGCCTGCATCTGCCGCCACGTCGCTTTCGGTCCCGAACACCGTTACTGCTACGGAATAAGCCTGGGGCCGCGAGGCGGCGAATTGCTGGACATTATTCGGGGGGTCGACCCGGCCTACTTGATCGGCCCTCAAACCGGCGGATTGGAATATCTGCCGAAGGCTCAAGCCCTGGCTTTGATGAGAGAAAACGAGCGGGAAGGACTCTGTCACACCGTGTGGACGTTCGTCACGCCTTTCATCGGGGGAATCTGCAACTGCTCTCTCCCGGGTTGCCTGGCGCTGAGGACGACGCTGACGCACCATACTCCGGTGATGTTCCGTTCGGAGTACGTCGCCCAAGTCGGTGACGAGCAATGCAGCGGGTGCGGGGAATGCCTCGAAGTCTGTCCGTTTGGGGCGTTTCTTCCGACCGGACGCGAAGCGAAAGCCCGGATCAATTTAAAGAAATGTTACGGCTGTGGGATTTGTCGAAGCGCCTGCGCCCGGGACGCGATTCGCCTTGTCGACCGGGCGTCTGTTCCCGAAGCCGCCGTCCTTTGGCTCTAGAAGCGGAGGAGCGGCGTCGAAGGTATGGAAAACAATCGGGAGGGAAGGAGCCGCCATGCTTGACGTCGTCGTGAAACTCGTCCTGGCCGTCGTCTTGGGAGGAATCATCGGATTGGAGAGGGAATTCAGCCAAAAACCGGCCGGTCTCCGCACCAACATCCTGATCTGCGCCGGATCGGCGATGATGATGGCTTTATCGGGGGTCATGCTCGGCGGGGCGGCACCCGGAGAGGCCGATTCTTTGCGCATCGCCGCCGGAGTGATTACCGGCATGGGCTTTATCGGCGCGGGGACGATCATTCAAGCCCAGGGCCATGTCCACGGCTTGACGACGGCTTCGACCTTATGGGCCGTGGCCGGCCTCGGCCTGGTGGTCGGGGCGGGTTATTATGCGATCGCGGCGGTTTACACGGGAATTCTGATGATCACGCTCTTCGCCTTCCCGCTTCTCGAACGGCTGATCCCGCACCGTTCCTCCTTCCATTATCTTGTTCGGGTGTCTTCGATCGAAGCCGTGGACGATTTGCGCCGGGAGGCCACGGCCGCCCGCTTAAAACTCGAAGAACTGTCCTTCCGGAAAGAAGACGGTTCCGCCGTGCTCAGCTTTCATCTGGTGACGCGAATCGCCCGGGCCCGGGCCTTTCGGGAAAAAATCGCGAAGGTGGGAGAGATCGCCGAACTTTGGGTGGATTAATCCACGACCGGCGGTTCATCGATCGGCTTTTCGGTGGTCGGATTCCGGGTGGCTTTCCATGTCCCCGTTTTGGTTTCCCCGTCGACGGCCGACCGGAAGGTTCCGCTAATGGTCTGGTCGATGAGTTTCCCCTCGAAGGCGAAGGTCGCGGGTTTGTTCTCGACGGACGCCTCGAAGGTGAACCGGACGAAGTCGCCCTGGATTTTCGCGTCGGTGACGGCCGCTTCGGCCCCGCTTATTTTCACGGTTCCCGTCGCATATTGGTATTTTTGGGCCAGCTCCGCCCGGACGGCGACCGATTTTCCCTTGAGTTTCATCGTCCAGGACCAGGAGCCGCTGGCATTGACCGGAATCACCCATAGATAGACTTCGTGGCGGACGCCGTCCACGTCCACTTCCGAGGAGGCGTCCGGTTTCCAGTTTTCCATGGCGAAATTATGCGAAACGACCCGGGCCCCCGGCCGCAGCTCCTGGAGGAGGCGCGGCCGGAGCCGGAGGTTGATCGTGGT
>CAYSGA010000235.1:0-4016 GCA_964430165.1 uncultured Eubacteriales bacterium | reverse complement strand
CGCCGCCCCCCTTCGGCAGCTCGTCCACGCGGACCTCGGGCACCAGCGGCGGGGCGACCTTCTGGCCCAGATCGCCGCCTGCGAGAAAGGCCGCGGCCGGGTTCTCGAAGCGGTCGAAAAATTCGGCCTCGCCCGGGTCGACCGGTACGCTGGCCTGATCCAGGATTACACGGAAACCTTCCTGCGGAAAACCCTCCGGGCAATTCCCGCCGGGACATACGAATTCGCTGACCACTTGGACAACGACGGGATCACAAACGATCCCGTCCGGATTTCCGTCCGGATCACGTTGGGACGCGGACGGGCAAAGATCGATTTCCGCGGCTCCTCGCCGCAGGTCAAGGGCGGAGTGAACGCCAACGCCGCTGTCACGATTTCGGCCGTGCTTTACGTCTTCCGGTCGCTGATCGAGGAGGACATCCCGGTCAACACGGGGCTCCTTCGCCCGCTGGAGATCATCGCCCCGCCCGGGCTCGTCGTCAGCGCCCGTTTTCCGGCGGCCACGGCCGCGGGCAACGTCGAAACGTCCCAACGGATCGTCGATGTCCTGCTCGGCGCCTTGGCCAAGGCGATTCCCGGCCGCATTCCCGCCGCGAGCCAGGGAACGATGAACAACATTGCCCTCGGGGGCTACGACCCCGTCCGCAAACGGAGTTTCGCTTATTACGAAACCATCGGCGGGGGAATGGGGGCGAGCCGCGAGCGGGCCGGGCTCTCCGGCGTCCACACCCACATGACCAATTCCCTGAACACGCCCCTGGAGGCCTTGGAAAATTACCTGCCGATGAGGATTCGCGGCTATTCCCTCCGCGCGGGTTCGGGAGGCGCGGGCGGAAACCGCGGCGGCGACGGCATCATCCGGGAGTATGAATTCGGCGTCCCGACGCGGGTGACGATCATGTCCGAACGGCGGGTCTTTGCCCCCTACGGTCTGGAGGGCGGATCGCCCGGCCGCCGGGGACGAAACATCCTGATCTCGAAGGGTCGCCGGACGATCCTCGGCTCGAAAAGCGACTTGACCGTCCAGGCGGGCGACGTCATCCGCATCGAAACCCCCGGCGGAGGCGGCTACGGCCGCAAAACCGGGCGAAAGGAACCCCGATGAAAAACCGCTTGATCCTGCTTTTCGCCGTCGTGTTGTCCTTGGCCGCCGCGGCCCGGGCGGATATCTATCTCGGCGGGGAGGGAACGTACGCGTTCCCCGTGTATCAACCGTATTCCTCCCGGCTTGGCGCCGGGATTTCGACCGGATGGGCCTGGAATTCCACCTTCGCCCTCGAACTCGGCCTCCGATATTGGCCGGTTCCGGTCGCCGGGTCGACCGACGGGCTCAGTCCCGGAACCACACGCGTTCTTCCGCTCCAAATCGGGTTCCGGGGCCGCTGGCTTCTCGGTTCGTACCTCCGCTTGTGGGGCGAAGCGGGAGCGGGTTACGCGTTTTATTCGTTCTCTCTCGACGAAAGCCTTCAGGCCGGCTGGGAAGCGCTTGGGTTCTCCATCAACGAATCCGTGAAAAACGGCCCGGCCGCCCATCTCGGGGTCGGCTTCGAGTATGCCCTGTCGCCCAAGATGGCGATCGATATCGGCATCCGTTATCACTTGCTCCGAACCAAAGCCGAATGGTCGATCACCGACGACGCGAGCGGCGCCACCCGGGCCGGAACGGTTGAAAAATTGAACTTCAACGCCGTCGCCCTGTCCCTGGGTTTGAAAATTGTAATCTTCGACCTCGAAAAAGACGACTCGTAAAATCCCCGGCGGGCCGATCCGCAGTCCCCGGACGTAAAATCGGTGGAGGCGGTTGCTCCGGCGGCGCTCAGCGGGAATAAAATTCGGCGATCCGGTCGACGACGTAATCCTGCTCGTCCGGCTTTAACTCGGCGTAAATCGGAAGGGCCAGAACTTCGCCGCCCGCCTTTTCCGCCACCGGGAAATCTCCTTCGCGGTAGCCGAGGGCGGCGAAGCATTTCTGGAGATGAAGCGGCAGCGGATAGAAGACCGCCGTCCCGACGCCCTTCTCCCGGAGGAAAGCCTGCAATTTGTCCCGGTCGGCCGCCCGGATCACGTACTGGTGGAACGTGTGGTATTCGGCCGCTCCGGAGGATTGATAAACGGCCGCCGGCGGAACGACGAAACCTTTGTCGACGAGCCCGGCCTCAACGAATTTGCGGCCGTAGGCCGAGGCCAGGTTCCGGCGTTTTTTTTGCCATTCGGGGAGGTGCCGCAATTTGACCCGGAGGACGGCGGCCTGCAGGGCGTCCAGGCGGAAATTGCCGCCTATTTCGTCGTAGTAATAGCGGTTCATCTCTCCGTGGACGCGGAGTTTTCTCAACCGGAGGCCGAGGTCTCCGTCGTTGGTCAGGACCATCCCGCCGTCGCCGAATCCCCCGAGGTTCTTGGTCGGGTAAAATGAAAGCGTGCCGATATGCCCGTACCCGCCGGCCTTCCGGAGGCCGGAAGCCGAGGGATAATCGGCTCCGACGGCCTGGGCGGCATCCTCGACGACGGACAAGCCTTCGCGCCCGGCCAGGGCCGTCAATTTGTCCATGTCGGCGCATTGTCCGTAGAGGTGGACCGGGAGAATCGCCTTAACCCGGACGCCGGGCTGCTTTTTACGGAATACCCCCAGGGCTTCCTCCGTCCGGGCCGGGTCGAGGTTAAACGTCACGGAATCGATGTCGGCGAACACCGGACGGGCGCCGACGCGGGCAATCGTCCCGGCGGTGGCGAAAAACGTGAACGGCGTCGTGAGCACCGCGTCGCCCGGACCGAGGCGGAGGGCCATCAGGGCGACGAGGAGGGCGTCCGTGCCGGAGGAAACGCCGACGGCGTGAGCCGCCCCGCTCAAGGCGCCCACTTCCCTTTCCAGCGCCTCGACTTCCGGGCCGAGGATGAAACATTGGGAGGACATGACTTCGAGCACTTTGGCGTCGATTTCCAGCTTGATGGCTTCGTACTGGGCCTTGAGATTGAGGATGGGAACGTTCATGTCAGGACCTTCTTCAATTTGGATTTTTCGATCAACAGCTGTCCCTGATAATTGACGTAATTCAAAAGAATCATCACCCGGTCCCGGTCCGACAGGTTTTTGCTATAAACGCCGCGCAGGCCTTTCCAAGGCCCGTCGACGACTTCAATCTCGTCTCCGGGGGACGGTTCGGCGCCGTATTTCTCCAGCTCGATCAGCCCTTCGACCTCCCGGGATCGCAGGTCCTCTATGAAGCGGACGTCCAGGGGGACGGCCCCGGCGTCGTTACCGACGACATAACGCACCCCCCGGGTGTATTTCACCAACTTGTATTGCTCCGGATAGGAAAAACGGAGGAACGCGTAACAGGGGAAAAACGGTTTGACCCGGCCGGCGGACCGGAAACGCGGGCAATAGACCGGAAATCCCGCTTCCCGGAAAAGACGCTCGACCTGAAATTCCTTTTGGGGCTTCGTGCTGAGAACGAACCAGTTTTCCATTCGCCTCAGTCTCCGCCCGGAAACCCCCGCGCCTCTCCTTCAGATTTTGACCGCGGCGGAGATTTGAACGGGCGTCTTGGGAATCTTTTTTCCGAGGATCCGCCGGCCGGTCCCGGTCACCAGGACGTTGTCCTCGATGCGGATGCCGCCGAAGGACCGGTAGGAATCCAGCTTGGCATAGGCGATGAAATCGGGATGTTTTTTTTCGGCCTTCCACTTGTCGATCAGGGCAGGGATGAAATAGATCCCCGGCTCGATGGTGACGACGAATCCGGGCTTGACGGCCTTGGCCAGCCGCAGGCTCCGCAGGCCGAATTGATCGCTGCGCTTAACCGTCCCGTCATAGCCGACACTGTCTTCGCCCAGGTTTTCCATATCGTGGACGTCAAGGCCCATCTGGTGGCCGACTCCGTGCGGGAAAAACAGGGCGTGGGCGCCCTGCTCCACGGCCGCGTCCACGTCGCCCTTCATCAGCCCGAGTTCCTTCAACCCGGCGGCGATCGTCCTGGCCGCGAGCAGATGGACCTCCTTGTTGGGCCGACCGGGCC
>CAYSGA010000234.1:0-4026 GCA_964430165.1 uncultured Eubacteriales bacterium | reverse complement strand
GAAAAGCGAAATGACATCGTCGGCGGCAGTTCGCTTTTCATGGCGAACTTTTTCCGGACGCCGCACGAGATTAAAGAGGCCGGGGACGTTTTAAATCCGCGGCTGGCCGATATCCGGCTGAAAGAGGATGTCCTCCGGCTGGCCCTGTTGACCCGAAACGTCCATGTCGTCCACGGTGGAGGGGCGGTTTCGGCGGCCCATCGGGAAGGCGATATCGGCCGGACGATCGAAGCTTATGGCGAAGTCGCCTGTCTTTTCAGGCGCTTCGGGATCACTTGACGGCCGGAGCCTCGGCCATCTGGGCGAGAAAGTAGTCGGCGACGCGGATGCCGTATTTTTCCGGGTCGAGGGTTTTCGCGATTGTCCGGGCGAACCGGTGGGTCTGGGGGTCGACCTCCATCAGATCGGCGACTTCCCCGTCGATTTTCCGCCCGGTCCGGTCGGTGATCAGCTTGACCATGGGCCGTTGGGCCATGGCGGCGTGGGGATTGGCTTCCGTGACGATTCCGATTTCTCCGGTGTCCATGATCACCAGCGAACCGATCGGATAGACGCCGATCATCGCCACAAATGCCTTGAAAATGAGCGGGTCGAATTCTGCGTCTTTGTTCTGAATCATGATGTTCAGGGCCTCCTCCCGGGTGAAGGCCCGCGGCCGGTAGACCCGCTTGGTCGTGATCGCGTCGAAATAATCGGTGATTTTGACGATCCGGCAAAAGAGGTTGATGTCGTTCTTCTTGTGGTAGGAGGACCAGTTTTCTTTGTTGGCCTTGTAATGGTGCTCGAACGCGACCGCCAGGGCCCGGCCCGAAAAACCGCGGTCGCCCTGGAGGCGAAGCAGGTGGGCGGCGCCGAACCGGGCGTGCTGATCCATCAGCTTTCTTTCCTCAATGGTCAGGGCGGCGGGCTTGTTCAGGATCGCGTCTGGAATTTCGATTTTACCCACGTCGTGGAGAAACGAGCCGATCCCGAGTTCCATCAATTCGCGGTTGGAGAGGCCGAGCCGTCGGCCCAGGGCCATGGACAGGATGCAGACGTTGACCGAATGGTTAAGGGTGTATTCGTCGTGATTCTTGATGTTCGTCAGGCCGTAAAGGAAGGACTGGTTGTCGGTCAGATGGTTGAAAACGGTTTGAATCCAGAGTTTTGTAACATGGAAACTCGGGACCCTCTCCTCGGTCTGGCCGAGTTCCTTCAGATGGGCGATTCCGAGGAAGTACGTTTGGGCCGCCAGGCGGTTCTGTTTCTCCTTGGTCGCATTAAAATCCAGTTTTTCGGCTTTTTCCGCTTGAATGCGGCGGAAGTCCTGGGCCGTGAAGGCTTTGTGAAACATCTCGAAAGCGGTGCTTTCGTTCGGACCATGCCCCGAGAAAAAGGCGATGAACCGGCTCAGTTCGGCCGCTTCGAGCCCCTCGGAAAACGTCAGGGTCCCGATTTCGTTCCGGGCGAATTCCGCCAACAGCGACCGGTTGATGTGAGAGTCCGAATAGTTGACGCGGACCCGGGTGTAATTGATGAAAAACGCGTTCCGCCGCATCTGAACGACGATTTTTCCCTGCCGGCGCAGGGGTTCTTTAAGGGCGCCCATCAGGTGGCGGAGCTGGTCCTGGAAATTCGCGTTGTTCGGATCGTGGATTTTCGCGATTTTCAGGATGACATATAAACGGTATAAAATTTCGATGGCGGCCTGGGAACCGAAGGTGAGATCTTTCTCCGTGTTCATTCCGCTTCCCGGTGTTTTTCCCCCGGCCGTTTCAAGGCCTGGGCGCAGGCCGTGGCGACCGCTTGATTCGAAACCTCGACGCCCGCGGCTAGGGCTTCCCACGCTTCGGGGATTTTCATGACGGCCAGGCCGGACACGGCCAGCAGCCGCGTCTCGCGGAGGCGTTCCCCGCCGAAAAGGCGCTTTTTGCGGACCAGCATTTTAAGAACGCCGGCGGCCGCGGCGGTGTTCGAGCGGCCGATGGCTAGGAAGATCGCTCCGCGCTCGACTGAACTCCGGGCCAGAAAGTCCTTTCGCGAGACGATCCGGATCATCCGGGCCAGGGTGTTCTCGTCGGTTTCCAGCCGGGCGGCCTGGGCCGCTTCGATCCGAATGCGCTCATCCGGATCCTGCAGGAATTCCAGCGTCAGTTTCCGGGCCAGGTCGTGGGCAAGCCCCCCCACGGTCCGGACGGCTTCCAGGCGGATTTCGGGATTCTCGGACCGAGAGAAAGCCGCTAATTGGAGAATCGCCTTTGCATCGCCCCGTTCGCCCATGAGGGAGATCAGCGTCTTGGTCAGTTCCGGCCTCCGGTTTTGGGCCGTGGCCGCGGTTTCCGGAAGAAAGTCGCGGACCATGAGCCGGAGGTACTCGACGCCGGCCTCACGCCAATGGGCGTCAGGGGCGGTTTCGAACGTGTCGGTCCCGATCGATAGTACCCGGGGGCCGAACCAGGCGAGAAACTCGAACAAGGCGCGGGGATCTTCCGCCCGGCCCGGACGGGCGATTTCCTGGATGACCTTCAGGTTGGTGTCCTGGGTGATTTGGCGGACGGTTTGGAGGAGCTCTTCGGCCCGGGCGGGGGCGGAGGAGAGCAGGGCTTTCCGGAGATCGGACATGGAGTTCAGAAAAAAAACGGCATTCCCCACATCCGCCCGCTTGATCAACTTTTGAAGATAGGACTTTAAATAGCTCAGAATCTCGAGAAAGGAATCCATCCGGTCCTCGAGGTAGAGGATCTCGAAGACCGTCTCGATGAATTCCTTGTCCACTGAAACGTCGTGTTCCGCCTTGACGACGGCCTCCAGGCTCGACTGGTCGCTCCGGTCGATCGAGCCGAAAAACTCGGCCAATCCGGAAGCGTCCTTGGGATTCGTCCGGCTGAGCTCCACGCTGAGGGCCTGAGCCGCGCCCTGGTCCTCGGCGTCCAGCTGGATCTGGCCGGAGTGAAGGAGCGTCCGGTCGACCTGAAGTTCGTTCGGCCGGCTGATTATCCCGGCGGCTACCTTGGCTTCCAGGAACCCGTCCGCGGCGTCGAACCGAATGAATTCGAAATCGTGTTCCCACAGCTCTTCGATAATGTCCCCCCCCTCGGGCCGCTCGGCGAAATTTGCGGTGATTTCCAGAAAGTCGAAAAGTTCCTCCCGCGTCAGCCCGGGGACGAATGTGAGGGCCCGCATTCCGTCGCTGTAGTACATGTAAGGAAGGCTCTTGACGCTGCTTTCCTCCTGGAAGACGGCTCCGCCCGCGAAGCAGAATGCGTTTTCCTTGATTTCGATTTCAAATTCGCCCTGATCTTCCAAAAACGAGAACAAGCGCTGGCAAAGGTTGTCGCGGAATTTCGTGACGTTGATGTGGCCGAACGGGTAGAGCCGCATCGCCGCGATCGTGTGGACGAAACGGCCGATGATGTCCTTGATTTGACGGACGGTCTCGCCGTCGACGGGAATAAAAAACGACGTTTGTTTTTGGTTCATGTCGACGGCCGCCCCTGGGAGCCGACTTCAAGATAGCCATTTTTCGGGGAAAATGCAAATGCTTTCCGTGATCGTTTTTGCGGCCGTGGCCGCCTCGTAGGCCGCCCTTGAGTCGCCGCGCCGAAGCGGGCTTCCCGGTCCCTTGTGAGACCCCGGGCTTTCCGGTATCATGGAAAGCGCGACGGAAACAGGAATCCGGACGGAATGAACCTCGAAGAGAAACTCAAGCGGCTCAAGACGGAACGGGACGCCCGATCCCGGGGGCCGGCCTCGTCCATCGAGAACACCTGGTCGCGGCTACAGCGGGAAGCCGGGCTTTCGACCAAGGAAAAGCTGGAGCATTTGATCCGGTTGACGGGGGGCGCGGCCGAACCCCGGCCGAAAAAGCCCGTCCCGATCGAGCCCGAATCCCGCGGGCCCTGCAGGTTTTTGAAAACGTCTATCCGCCGGAAACCCGCTACGGCAAGCTGAAGATCGCCGACGCGTTGGCCGTCGGGGGAGAGGTGTTGCGGTACCTCAGCCGGGACGAGGCGTTCCGCGACCTCGACCTTTCGACGACGGTGTTTC
>CAYSGA010000233.1:0-4046 GCA_964430165.1 uncultured Eubacteriales bacterium | reverse complement strand
CTCCACGGGGCGGTCCTCGCCCTCCTCTATCCCCGGGACGGGAAAACTCATCTCGTTTTCATCCGGAGGCCGCTGACCGTCGTCCACCATAAGGGGCAAATCTCCTTTCCCGGGGGCCAGGTGGAATCCGGCGAAACCCCGGCCGAGGCCGCGGTCCGTGAAGCGATGGAGGAAATCGGCGTCATCCCCGCGTCCCTCCGCGTCCTGGGCGCCCTCACCCCCCTGTACATCCCGCCGAGCGGATACTGCATCCATCCGTTCATCGCGGAGACGGACGTCCCCCCGGTCTTCATCCCCCAGGCCGGGGAAGTCGACGAGATCATCGAAGCCCCGCTGGCCGACCTCCTCGACGAACACAATGTCCGAAAAGAAACATGGACCTTTGAAATCGGCCCGCGCCGGGTCCCGTTCTTCGCCGTCGGGCCCCACAAGATCTGGGGGGCGACGGCCATGGTTCTTTCCGAATTCCTGGAAATTCTCAGGCCGGCCGACGGCCGTTGAATTCTATTCTTCGGCGCTGCCGAAAAAAGGAGAAACAGAACCCATGAAAAAAATCCTCATCCTCGTCCTCGTTCTCGCCGCGGCCGTCGTGACCGCGGTTTTCGCCCGACCGCAACAGGCGGCTCCCGCCGCCCCGGACGTCAACCCCTTCCTGATCGAATGGACGACGCCGTTCGGAACCCCGCCGTTCGGCGACATCAAGGAAACTCACTTTTTGCCCGCCATCCGGGAGGGCATGGCCCGGCAGAAGGCGGAAGTCGCGGTCATCACCGCCTCAACCGAACCTCCGACCTTCGCCAATACGGTCGAAGCCCTCGAACACAGCGGCGCCCTCCTGAAGAAGGCTGCCTATATCTTCTTCGCCCTGACCAACAATCACACCAACCCCGAACTCCAGAAAATCGAAGCCGAACTGGCCCCGATCCTGTCCAAGCACTCCGACGACATCGCTCTCGATCCGAAGCTGTTCGAACGGGTCAAGGCCGTCTACGAGAAACGGGCCGGGCTCGGCTTCGGTCCCGAGCAGGCCCGACTGCTCGAACGGACATACAAAAGCTTCGTCCGGAGCGGCGCGAACCTGGATGAGGCGAAAAAGGCCGAGCTCCGTAAGGTCAACGAGGAACTGGCCGTCCTGACCCAGAAATTCGGCCAGAACGTCCTGTCCGAGGACAACGGCTTCGCCCTCGTCCTGGACAAGCCGGAAGACCTGGCCGGGCTCCCGGCCGACATCGTCGCCGGCGCGGCCGGGGCGGCCAAGGAGCTGGGTCACGAGGGCAAGTGGGCCTTCACCCTCCACAAACCGTCGTGCCTTCCCTTCTTTCAATATTCGTCGCGGCGCGACCTGCGGGAGAAGCTCTTCAAGGCCTTCATCGGCCGGGGAGCCAACTGCAACGCGGCCGACAACCGGACTATCGCCGCGAAAATCGCCGCCCTGCGCGTGGCCCAGGCCCAACTCCTCGGCTATTTAACCCATGCCGACTACGTCCTCGAGGACACCATGGCTAAGACGCCCGCGGGCGTCTACAAGCTCCTCGACCAGGTCTGGACCCCGGCTCTGGAGATGGCCGAAAAGGAAGCCCGGGAGCGCGAGGCGATGATGAACAAGGACGGCGTGGCCGGAAAACTCGAGCCCTGGGACTGGTGGTACTACACCGACAAGCTGAAAAAGGCCAAGTATGACCTCGACGACGAATCCCTGCGGCCGTATTTTGAACTGAAGGCCGTCCGCCAAGGCGCCTTCGACACGGCTCAAAAGCTGTGGGGCCTGACCTTCACCCAGAGGAACGACATTCCCGTCTACCATCCCGACGTCGAGGTCTTCGAGGTCAAGGAAGCCGACGGAACGCATGTCGGCATCCTGTATTCCGATTACTTTCCCCGGCCGTCCAAACGCGGCGGCGCCTGGTCCAGCGCGATCCGGTCGCAGTCGATCCGGGACGGCAAGATGATCACCCCGATCGTCTACAACGTCGGGAACTTCACCAAGCCGACGGCCGACAAACCCTCCCTCATCACGTTCGATGAGGCCCTGACGCTCTTCCATGAATTCGGACACGCCCTCCACGACCTCTTGTCCCGCGTGACGTACGAGTCGATCGGCGGGACGAACGTCCCCCGCGATTTCGTCGAGCTCCCTTCCCAGATCATGGAGAATTGGGCGGCCGACCCCGAGGTAATCAAGACTTACGCCCGGCATTTCCAGACCGGGGAGCCGATCCCCCAGATCCTTCTGGACAAGATCGAAAAAACCGGCCAATTCAACCAGGGATTCACGACCGTCGAATTCGAATCGGCCTGCTACCTGGACATGAGCTGGCACACCCTGACCAAAACCGCGGTCCAGGACACCCGAACATTCGAAAACGGCCTTCTTAAAAAAATCGGGATGATCCCTGAAATCGTCGTCCGTTACCGGAGCCCTTATTTCTCCCACATCTTCGCCGGCGGGTATTCGGCCGGGTATTACAGCTATCTCTGGAGCGAGGTTCTGGACAAGGACGCCTTCCAGGCCTTCAAGGAAACGAGCCTCTTCGACCCGAAGACGGCCCAAAGCTTCCGCGAAAACATCCTTTCAACGGGCAATACGCGCGAAGCGATGGACTCCTACAAAGCCTTCCGGGGGCGCGAGCCGAAAGTCGAGGCGCTGTTGAAAGCCCGCGGGCTTCTGAAGTAAGATTCCCTGTTTTCTTCGAATGCGCCGGAGGAAATTTATCCTGGGGAAGGTCTTTATCGCGAGCCTTCGAATAAAGCCGCCCGCACAGCTCGCAGCCAATTGCGGGCCAGGGCGGTTTCACCGTCTGAATTGGGGTGAATGCAATCCGGGTCCATCCATTCCGGTCGGTTCCTCAGGACGAGATTTTGATCGACCAGGACCGCCCCTTCGGCCGCGGCGATCTCCCGCAGAACGGGATTGATGACCGATTCCACGATTTTATTCAAGCCGGCGGTTTCGGGCCGGTTGCAGAAGAACGGCACGGTCGCTAGGAAGAGGGCGGGGGGCGACCCGGCCGGAGATCGAAATTTCTTTAATTCTCCCAACACGGCGACGATCCCGGCCCGAAATTCTTCCGGGCTCCGTTTCCCCATGAGCAGAAGCCCGGCGTCGTTGGTTCCAAGTTGAAGGAGGATCGCGTCGCACCGAGTGCCGGTCCATCGCGGCAGGTTCCGGTGAAAATACGAAAGGTAAGTTTCCGAATTCAAACCGCCCTGGGCCCACTCCCGGATATCAAGAGTCATCCCCTTCTCCGGAGCCAGCGTTCGAAAGAGGGCGGGGAGCGGCCTCATGATGCTGTCGCCGGCGCAACAGACGATCAGGGGAGCCCTGGAAAAGAGGGGACCCGAGAGGAACGGGAGCGCGGCCGCGAAAAAGACGGCCCCGGGACCGCGGCCGGCCGTTCGTTTCATCCCGACGGTCTCCTTTCCGGGGCGCTCGGTGGTCTCCCCGATCTCGAGTTTATCATAACAGGTTGAACGATTTTTTTTCAACGGCGGTCCCCGGCCGTTCTCCTGACTGGAGGAAAGTTCCGTTTTTCTCATTTTTCGCTTGACAAAAACCATTATTCCACACAGAATTGTGTACAATAGAATGTCGGACCATACATTTTGTGGCGCAATCGGCGAGTCTGACCTCCTTCTCTCTCTTTACATCCAGTCAATTTCACGGCCCCGAGAGCCCTGATGTTTGAAGCCCGGGTGGAAGAATCCCTGGTCCCCCCCCGGATCAAAGTTCTCGTCGTCGACGGACGGGCCGCACGCCTGGCCGCCTTTAAAAAATCGATGAACGGCAACGCCGAATTTTTCGCGGCCGCCGGCCCCCTCGAAGCCTTCTATTGGGCCGGGAAGCTTCAGGCCGTCGATTGCCTCATCCTCCGCGATCCGGCGGCCATATCCGCCGAACCCGGCGACTTCATCCGCTCTCTCCAGGAAGCTCTCAAAAACACGGACCGGATGATAAAAATCGTGGTCGCCGAATCCGGCGAAGCCGCGGAGTTGCGAAATTCGATCCTGATCTCGCCCTCCGACCTCGTTCTCGAAGGCCCGGTCGA
>CAYSGA010000232.1:0-4056 GCA_964430165.1 uncultured Eubacteriales bacterium | reverse complement strand
AAATCTTGGTGCCCTTGCTCCCCGGCGTTCCGACCTTGGCGAAGGCGGCGCCGCCGCCCGACATGACGAGCGGGACGTTGCCCCAGGTCTCGACGTTGTTGATGACCGTGGGCTTGCCGTTCAATCCGCGGACCGACGGATAAGGCGGCCGCTGGCGGGGTTCGCCCGTTCGGCCCTCGATCGAGGCGATCATGGCCGTTTCCTCGCCGCAGACGAACGCCCCGGCGCCCTTGACGATCCGGAAATCGAAGCGGAAGCCGGTTCCCATGATGCTCTCGCCGAGGAAGCCGCGTTTCCGCAGCGCTTCGATCGCGAGCGTCACATGGTGGACGGCCAGCGGGTATTCGTCCCGGACGTAGATGATGCCCTCGGAGGCCCCGATGGCGTAGGCTCCGATCATGATGCCTTCCAGGACCCGGTGGGGATTTCCCTCCAGGAGGCTGCGGTCCATATAGGCCCCGGGATCGCCCTCGTCGGCGTTGCAGATGACGTATTTCATGGGGTTGGGCTGTTTCCGGGCCTGGTCCCACTTCAGGGCGGTGGGGAACCCGGCGCCGCCGCGGCCCCGCAGGCCGGAGGCCTTGACTTCGGCGATGACCCCCTCGGGGCTGTATTTCTTCAGGGCCTTGAGGAGCGCGGAATACCCGCCGATCGAGAAGTAGTCGTCGATCGAGGTCGGGTCAATGAGGGCGTTATCGCCGAGAATCTGCCGCTTCTGCTTGGCGTAGAAGGGGATGTCCTTTTCTTTTTTGGCCAATTTACCCGTGGCCGGATTCCGGAAAAGGAGGGCCGGCACCGGTTTCTTTTTCCGGATGGTTTCGGAGACGACGGCCGCGGCGTCCTTCGGGTCGACTTTCTGGTAGAACAGGTCGTGGGGCTGAACGATGATATTCGGTTCGGCCTCGCAGTACCCGTGACACCCGGTGACCCGGATGGTCACTTTCTTGTCGAGCTTGGCTTTCTTGAGCGAGGCCCGGAGGGCGTCGACGACCTTGATGGCGCCCCGGGCCCGGCCGCAGGTTCCCGCCGAAACGGTCAGGACGGGCTTCTTGTCGTTTTTGCGGAGCCGCTGCCGGGCCGTGATCGTCTGTTCCAGGGCGGCGAGCGTTTTGATTTGGGGGACTTTCATGCGGCGCCTCGCTTTTTCCCGTACTGCTTGATGATGGCCGCCACCTTGCGGACCGATGTCTGGGCGTGAAAGTCGCCGTCGACGACCACGACCGGCCCGATCGCGCAGCAGCCGAGGCAAGCGACGGTCTCGAGGGTGAATTTGCGGTCGGCCGTCGTTTCGCCCGCGCCGACGCCGAGCTGCCGTTCGAATTCCTCCAGGATCTTGGGCCCGCCGCGCACATGGCAGGCCGTTCCTGAGCAAACCGTCACGACGTGCCGGCCGCGCGGCTTCAGGCTGAAAGCCCGGAAAAATGTGGCCACGCCGACGACGTCGATCAGCGGAATGCCGACGGAGCGGGCAACCTGCCGCAGGGCTTCCTGGGGCAAGTAGTTGTACTCCGCCTGGACGTCCTGGAGAATCGCGATCAGGGCCTTTTTCTGGTTCTGGTGCTTCCGGATAAAGGCGTTCACGCGGTCAGTTTGGACATCCACGTGTCAAACCTCCTTCATTATTTGGGGGGACTTTGGCAAAATAAAAAGATAGGGAAAAAAAGCGCAGGCAAACGGGTGGGGAGGGGTTTTGGGATGAAACCGGCCTGGCAAGGCCGGGAGCCGTATAGATGAAGGTAAGACTCCTTTGAAACCTTATAAAGATGGTTCTAATATCACACGAAAAATAACGTGTCAAGCAAAAAATAAATTATTCATTGGTTGATTTATGTACGACAAGTGTCGTATTGTATGGACAAGATCGCGACCGGCCGGTGAGCGGAGGACGGCATGAGACATGAGATTCTCTCGGACGAAAGCCTGGAAGTGATGCGGGAAATCTGGGCCCGGCCGGAAGCGTCGGTCAACGCCGTCTGGACCGCCCTCAACGCCTCCCGGCGAAAAAAGGTCCGGCGGACGACGGTCCAGGTCCAGATGACCCGCCTCGAGCGTTACGGCTGGCTCCGCCGGAGAAAATCGGGCCGGGAGTATCTCTATGCCGCGGTCTGGGGGAAGGATGAAACGGTGGGCGATCTTCTCCGCGCGCTGGCCCGGCGGCTTTACGGCGGGTCGTTCGTCGAGCTGATCCGCCTCCTCCTGACCGGAACGGAATTTACCCCGGCGGAACGGCGGAAACTTAAGTCCCTGTGGCGAAAAAGAAGCCGGTCGGACGAATCGCTTCCCTCGATATCATTGGAGTGAAACGGTCACGCGATTTTCCAGGCGTGGAAATCCTCGAAAAGCGTCCAGGTCCGGTAGGCCGGTGAGGCGCCGTCCGCAAAAAGCGGGGAGAATCGTCCGGCGAGCGATTCGGGGACGGGCCGGGGGATAAATAGGGTCCAGAAAGCAATCCGCCCCTCCGGCCGGGAAACCCGGAGCAATTCGGCGAGTGTGGCTTCGTAGGCCTCGACCGACTGGTATTCAAAAACGTTGGAGAGGTTGAACTTTGAAAAATCACCGGGCCGGGACGTCCCGAGGACTTCTTCCAGGCTCCCGGGCCTGAGCCGGAGACGATCCAGTCCCTCCCGGAGGACCGGGAAATTTTTCGCCTGGAGCCAGAGGGGGTAGTTCTCCGGCCGCGGGTATTCGCTCTCCTTAAAAAAATAGGCCAGGCCGGCGTGTTCCCGGACCAGGCGTTCGCTGACTTCCCGCGTGGTGCGGTCATAAAAATGCCGCCACGTTTTGGGGACGGTCACGTAGCGATAATGGGACCGGGGCCGTCCCCACCGTCCGAAAAAATGCTTTCCAAACACGAAGCGAAACAACGTCCGCCACCGCCGGTTGGTCCAGACGTCCCGGTAAAAGGCTGCCTGTTCCTCGACCGTGGAACAGGCGAATAAAGCCCGCAGCGTCTTGCGGGAATGGACCAGGGGAAAAATGTAACGGAAAGCCGCGCGAAAAAACCGTTCATAGCGTCCGCAGTGAAAAAGGCCGTTCCGGATCAGGGTCCGATGACCGTCCCAGAACGCGAGGGCCGGTTTGCTCAAGCCCGCCCTCAGGGAGGCGTACATGCGGTCCTTTTCCGGGCAGGGCCGGATTCCGATGAAACCGAGGAGCTCTTCGTGGCTGAGTTCCTTGACGGCCCGGACCTTCAACTCGACCAGGAACATCTGGGCCGGGTTCCGGTCGATCACCGTCACGGATCGCGGCCGGTCCAAGAGGAAGGCCAGGCAGTTTTCGCCTCCGGAAGCGATGGACAGAATATCGTCCTTCGGGCCGATTTCGAGGGCTTCCCGGGAGAGGCGGGGATCCTCCCAACACTGGCCGTACCGGATCTTCGGGCGGCTCACGGTTTCAGCTCATAGAGGACGTATTCTCTCTGAGGTTCAATATTTAAACGGCGAAAAAACGCGTGGATGTTGTTATCCCTGGCCATCTGGGCGAAGACGAAGTCATCATAGCCGTGCCGCAAGGCCTCGTCGACCATGGCGTACAGACCGGCTCTTCCGACCCCGGTCCCCCGGGCCTCCTCTTCCGGAAGGGACCCGGCCGCAAAAAAAATAAGACGCCGGGACTTCCGCCGCCGGCGCAAAAATTTCGCCGCGCTGACGGGATTGATCCGCCCGTTCATGGACCGGACGGCCTCCGCGAGGTCGTGAAAAATGACGCCGAAACTGACCGCCCGCCCGGTTTCGTCATAAACGAAACCCGACACGGACGAGGCGAGAGCATGGCCCAATCCGCCGAGGAGCTTTTCGAGCTCCTCGAACGGGATCGGGGTGAATTCCGGGAAATCGCCGAACGACCGGAAAATCAGTTCGGTCAACGTGCGCCTTTCTTTTTTAAGATTCACTTGAGTCGCCGGGACGAACCGATATCCCCGGCCGACGAGGATCTCGTGCCGCTTTTTCCACGGGGCGATCAGGGCTTCGAGCGTCTCCCGGCCATTGATCTCGATCGAATCCCAGGCCCGGCGGGGGAAGAACCCGTAACGCGCGAACTGCTCCGGGTAATAGG
>CAYSGA010000231.1:0-4061 GCA_964430165.1 uncultured Eubacteriales bacterium | reverse complement strand
TGGGACACCCGGACCTCGAGGCAGACGATCTTTTCTTTCAGGAAGTTGACGGAGTATTTTGAGCGCCACCTGGGGAAGGGCCCCGGGGAGACGGGGCGCCATTCTCAGCGGCGGTCCTGAATTTGAAAGGGAGAGGTGTCGGATGAACAGATGTGTTCTCAAGTCAATCGTTACGGGCGGAATCGTCCTGGTCTTTTCGGCGGCAGTCTTTTCTGGATCGCCGAGGCGTGACGTGCGCCCGGAAGGGATGAACGGGACCGTCCCGGGGACGGCCCGGGCGGCGGCGAAGACGGCGGACTACCAGGCGCTGGTCAAATTGCACGAAGATTTCCGAGCCGCCCAACGGATTCGGCGTGAAGGCAGGGGCCCGGGTTTTTCGCCGGCGGCGATCGAAACCCGCCGGAAAACATTGGAAGACCTGAGGGCACGCCTGGCGGAGATTGACCCGCGCGCCTGGCCGATTCCGCGGAAAGTCGACTACCTTCTTGTCCGGGCTGAGTTGAACGACATGGACTTCAACCTGCGGGTCCTCAAACCCTGGGAGCGCGACCCCGGGATGTGGGTTGAAATGGTGGCGGGCGTCCCCTACGTCGATATTCCGGCGCAAAACCCCGAAGGTCTGCGGGCAAAGCTCCTATCGGTGCCGAAAACCCTGGACCAGGCCAAGGCGACACTGAACGGAGCGGCCGGCGAATTGACCGCCTTGGCCCTCCGCCGCCTGGAACTCTCCGACGGCGTCAACCAGGGCGAGCCGAAACGGGCCGTCCCGCCGGACGGCGTCATTGGCTGGTACAAGGACCTATTAGCGAGACTGGAAAGAGACCAGCCGGAGCTTCTCCCCGACGTCCGCTCCGCCCTGGCCGCGGTGGAAGAATTCCGGGACTGGATGAAGGAAAACCGGGCGGCCCTGAACGGCCCGACCGTGATCGGGGTCGAAAACTACGACTGGTACGTAAGGAACGTCCGGATGATTCCATATACAGCCCGGGAAATCGCCCTTCTGGGCGACGCCGAATGGGACCGGACGGTGTCCTTCCTGAAAATTGAGGAACACCGGAACCGGCGGGTTCCGCCTCTCCTTCCAGCCGCCGACGCCGCGGAGCACGAGCGCCGGGTCCGAGAGGCCGAAAGCCTCATCCGGACGTTCACCCGGGACAACGAGCTCCTGTCTTTCCCGGACGACATTCCGCCCGCCTTCGAAACCGACGCCTACTGGATCGTCCGGCCCGGGGGAAAACGTCATTTCTGGGAGGAATTGACTTACCGCGACCCGTTGAACAACCACATCCACGCCTCGATCCCGGGACATCGTTACCACATCCTGATGGACGGGCGCGACCGACGACCGATTCGCGGCGGGTACGGCGACTCGGGCCGGGCCGAGGGCTGGACATTTTACATCGAGGAGATGTACCTCCAGGCCGGGCTTCTCGACGGGCGGCCTCACGCCCGCGAATTGTTCTACCTGGCCCAACTCTGGCGGGCCCGGCGCGTTCCGATCGAGCTCAGGATGCTGACCGAGGGGATGACGGTGGACGAGGCGATCAAGGAGCTGGTCGGCGAAATCCCCTACATGGATGAGAACCTCGCCCGCTACGACCTCGCTATCTATCTCCAGCAGCCGACCTCGGGCATGATCTACACGATCGGCAAGCTCCAGATCGAACGCCTGCTGGCCGACCGGGCGAGGCAGCTGGGCCCGGAGTTCCATCTCGGCCGTTTCCATGACGATTTTCTGGCGACCGGGGCGATCCCGATCGCCCTCATCCGCTGGGAAATGACCGGGTTGGACGACGAAATTCGCCGCCTCTGGCCGGAAGGCTTCGAGGACGCCGGCGAGGCCCCGGTCCCGACGAAAGTTCCGACGATCCCCCCGGCGGTTCCGGAACAGCGGCCGCGGAGATAGGAATACCGCCGGCAACACGTCCGCCCTCGATGGCGCTGAGATCAAGGAGGGGAAGGGTGCGTCGAAGCACGCGTTCCCCGATTCTTCATCTCCTTAAGGCCTGAAAGCCGGTCCTTGGGAATCCAGACCAGATGAAATATTGGTTTCGATTTCAGTCTTTCATTCCGTCTTCCACATCGAAGAGGTTCTGGTCCGCTTCGATCCTGATGACCTCTAAGCCCCGCCGTGCCTCGACGGAATTATGGATGACCCCCGCCAGGACGCTAATCATGCCGGCCAGAAAGGCGCTGACCATTCCCACTTGGACGATCATGGATTCCGTGAGGAACTGAAGGCCGATGAAAAACGAGGAGAGGATGAAGAAGACGATCCCGACCGAGTAAGCCGTGACGATATTGCTGACCAGCCGCAATCGGGCCAGCAAGAGGGGAAGCTGGGCGGCAATATTCTCCCGGCGCTCGCCCTTGGGATCGGACGAAATCAAGCCTTCGATCCGACGCTCCTCATCCTTGAGAAGACGGATCCGGTTGACGATGGAAGAGTGCTTGTTGTTCATGCTCAGGAGCAGCAGGGCGCAGGCCGAAACCATGACCCCGGGAGCGAGCATCGTTTGGATGATTTGAATGATCGAATCCTTCATGGGCGGATCCTCCTCCCAACGACGTTCGGACACCATGTCTCGGCGGACTTCCCCTCTTCCCTATGACCTGCCCCCCTAAATCCGACCCTCTCCCCATTTCCCGTCCATTTTGTCAGCAAGTTTTTAAATATGCAAGCCATTTTTAGCCGCCTTAAAATCCCGGTTTAATTCCGATGTTCCGGGCTCAACTTGAGCCGCAAATTCCTCCGGCATCGCTTTATCGAGCTGACTTTGCAGCCGATTCCCGTTGTAATCCCGCCGCGATCGGACGATTTTCTTCTGGGTCATTTATGTGTCACATATTTGCATCGTTCCAAGCAGGCAAGGCGAACGATAGATTACTTGACTATCCCGCGCAATTCATACATAAAATCATTTCCAGGATAATCCACCGCCCGAACGGCGGGAGCGTGACATGTATGGAGCTGTCATATGAAAGAACACTTTGAGATCATCATTCTTCTGGGGCGTCCCGCTTCGGGCAAATCAGAAGTTATTGATTATTTGAAAAAGACCCCGATCCCGGAGCGCATAAAGCGTTTTCATATCAATGCCTTTGAAGAAATTGATGATTTTCCGATGCTTTGGACCTGGTTTGAAGAAGACGCCATTCTCGAAAAGATCATGCATAAGCCGCGAATCCATTCTGACTCCGACGGGTATTTCCTTCATTCTTATCAATGGAATCTGTTGATTGAACGCATCTCTCTCGAATATGAGAAAAAATTGCGTAACGAGGGCTATGCCGAGAATATGACGACATTGATTGAATTCAGCCGGGGTTCCGAACATGGCGGTTACGAAACGGCCTTCCGTTCCCTCTCGGACGACATCCTCGAGAAGGCCTGCGTTTTGTATATCGATGTTCCCTATGAGGAATCTCTGCGCAAAAACCGTCGCCGTTTCAACCCGAACCGCCCGGATTCCATCCTGGAACACGGTTTGCCGGATCACAAATTAGAGCATTTGTACAAGGAAGTGGATTGGGAAAGTTTCAAGGGGAATGATCCTGAATTCATCCATTTCTCCGGCCGCCGGATACCTTATGCGGTTTTCGACAACATGCCCGAAAAAACAGACAAGCCCGACGTGCTGGGCGCCCATCTGGAAAACGTGCTGAACAAACTGTGGTTCAACCGGCGGGGGGGGAGGCCATGAACTTCCTCTCTCGCAATCCGCTCCAGCATTCGCCCGCGTTCCGGCGTCGGCGGTTCAAGAACTGGTTCCCCCTGGGATTGACCTACGCGACTATGTACATGGGTCGCTATAACTTCAACGTCGTCAAGAACGACATCGGCGCCCTCTATCACCTGGATAAGGCGCAGATGGGGTTGATCGCCACTTTCGGTTTTTGGACCTACGGGCTGAGCGTCATGATCAACGGCCCGCTGGCCGACCGCATCGGCGGGCGCAAGGCGATCCTGATCGGAGCGCTGGGAGCCGGCCTGCTCAACCTGGGCGTCGGCCTGATGTTCTTCAACGGCTGGACGGCCCACGTCCTCTGGAACATGAGCT
>CAYSGA010000230.1:0-4070 GCA_964430165.1 uncultured Eubacteriales bacterium | reverse complement strand
TCGCCGCCGGAAAGGGTCGGGGCCGGCTGGCCGAGCCGGATGTAGCCGAGCCCGACCTGCCGCAGCGTCGCCAGCCGGCGCTTGAGGCGGGGCTGGGCCTTGAGATATTCGTACGCTTCGTCCACGGTCATCGCCAGGAAATCGGCGATCGACCGGCCCTTGTACCGAACCGCCAGCGTTTCCTTGTTATAGCGCAACCCGCCGCACCGGTCGCAGGTGACAAAGACGTCGGGGAGAAAATGCATCTCGACGCGTTTCACCCCGGCGCCCCGGCAATCCTCGCAACGGCCGCCCGGAACGTTGAAGCTGAACCGCCCCGGCCCGTAACCGCGCGACCGGGCCTCCTGGGCCCGGGCGAACAACAGCCGGAGGTCGGTGAACAACCCGGCGTAGGTGGCCGGGTTGGACCGCGGCGTCCGGCCGATCGGCTTCTGGTCCACGGAAATGACTTTATCGAGTTGATGGGCGCCCTCGATCCTGTCATGAGCCCCGGTCCGGAGCTTCGTATGGGACAGGCCGTTCTGGAGGGCCCGGAAGAGAATGTCGAAAACGAGGGTGCTTTTGCCCGAACCCGAAACGCCGGTCACGGCGGTCAGGCAACCCAGGGGAATGGAGACGTCGACGTTTTTAAGGTTGTGCTCCCGGGCGTTGCGGACCACCAGCCGGCCCTTCGCCGGGCGGCGCCCGCCCGGAAAGGAAACCGCCGCTTCTCCCCGCAAATATTTCGCCGTCAGGGAAGACGGTGACTTGAGGATTTCCGCAAGCGGCCCTTCGGCCACGACCTGTCCCCCGTGCTCGCCCGCGCCCGGGCCGAGGTCGAGGATGAAATCGGCCGCCCGGATGGTTTGTTCGTCGTGCTCGACGACCAGGACGGTGTTGCCGTCGTCCCGGATGCGGCGGATCATTTCGATCAGCCGGCCGTTGTCGCGCTGATGGAGGCCGATCGAGGGTTCGTCGAGGACGTAGAGAATTCCCCGCAGCCGCGCCCCCACCTGGGCGGCCAGGCGGACCCGTTGCGCCTCCCCGCCGGAAAGCGAGGCCGCCGTCCGGTCGAGCGTCAAATAGGACAGGCCCAGCTCGTTGCAGACGCCCAGCCGGCCGACGAGCTCCCGGCGGATTTTTTCGGCTACGGCCTCCCGGGAAACGAGAACCTCGAGCTTCCCGAGGTCCACGATCAGACGGTCGATCGAGAGACGGCTCATGTCGTGGATGTTCCGTCCGTCGACCCGGACGGCCAAACTCCGGGGGTTGAGGCGGGCTCCCCCGCAAGCTGGGCAGCGGTCCCCGGTCAGTTCGGTTTCCCCATCCTCGTTCATCGTCGAATCGAACCCGAGCCCGTGACAGCGCGGGCAGGCGCCGTAGGGGCTGTTGAACGAGAAATTACGGGGTTCGAGGTCCGGAAGGCTGACGTCGCAGACCGGGCAGCGAAGTTTCCGGGAATAATAGGTTTCCCCGCCGTCTTCGGCCAAAATCAGAACCTCCCCGTCGGCCAGGTCCAGGGACCGCTCGACCGCTTCCTGAAGGCGGGACCGGGATGAGGAAGACGGGCGCAGGTCGTCGATCAGGACTTCCCCGGTATGCGCCCTGGTTTTGGCCAGAATGATCTCGTCCTCGAGGTCGCGAAAAACGCCGTCCAGGCGAAGCCGGAGATAACCTTTTTTCCGGAGGCGGTCGAACAACCGATGATACTCGCCCTTGCGGCCTTTAATGACGGGGGCCAGGATCTTGACCCGTCCCCGGGCCGAGTCGAGAATCCGGGAGACGATCTGGTCGGTCGACTGCGAGCTGACGGCCCGGCCGCAGGACGGACAATGGGGAACGCCGACCCGGGCGAACAACAGCCGGAGAAGGTCATACATCTCGGTCACGGTGCCGACCGTGGAGCGCGGGTTGGAGGAAATCGTTTTCTGCTCGATGGAAATGGCGGGCGAGAGGCCCTCGATGGATTCGACATCCGGTTTTTCCATCATTTCCATGTATTGCCGGGCGTAGGCCGACATGCATTCGATATAGCGGCGCTGGCCTTCGGCGAACAGCGTGTCGAAGGCCAGGGAGGACTTGCCCGAGCCGGACGGGCCGGTGACGACGATGAACCGGTTTCGGGGCAGCCGGACGTCGATCCGCTTTAAGTTGTGCTGGGCCGCCTTCTTCACGATGATTTCGTCGAGCATAACCTTACTATTTTAGGCTTTTACGCCTCCCGCGGCAAGGACAGAGCCGGACCCCAAAAGAAGGAGTCGGGTCGGGAATCAGGACGGTCCGGAGTCGGGCCGAATCTCCGGAAGACAAAACGAGATGTCGTGGGCTGCGCCGCAACCACGGCACACCGCCCGGGCTTCGAGTCGTTCGCATTTGAGGCCGCGGGTTGTCCGGCTTTCGACCCGCCAGCGGCCGCCGCAGACTTCGCAGGATCGAGGCAGGACGAGCCGGATCGACAGCGTTTCTCCCGGCCGGCGGGGATCCGGGACGCGCTGTTCGAGAATCTCGAACCGGAGGTCGTGGACGTCCCGAAGCTCGTCAAGCAGAGACCGGTAAAAGGCCGAAGAATCGGCGGCTTTTCGTATGGCGAGCGCGCGGGCGGCCTTGGTGCGCATATTAAACGGGAGGCAGGCCGCGTAGGTCAGCTCTTTGCTCAGGGACCGGACGACCGTATCGCCCAACGGGCGGCCGCGCAGGGCGGACTTGGTGAAGAAGGCGGCCACGCCGAGATATCCGAACTTGGACAGAAAATCGGCGTCGTGGACGATATCAGAGATCGCGTTTCCGGCGCCGCGTTGATCGTAGAGAGCGTGAAGGGCGGCGATGACGGTGCGCCGTTCGGCGGCTTTCGTCCGGGTTTTCGGGAGAATGTCGTCGGCCAGAGCGGCGGCCCGCGTCTCCTCGGCGACCTCGCCTTCGTGATAGCGGCCGCCGGCGAACTTGCCCGCGTCGTGAAAGAGAGCGGCGACGGCGGCCGGGACCGGATCCCGTTTTTCGGCCTCGGCCAATTTGTAGGCGAGTCCGGCGACGTGGGCCGTATGTTCCCACAGGAAACTCCCGTCGGCCTCGGGGGAGTTTCCGGCGAAGGCGCGCTCCGCGTCGACGATCAAGGCCTGGACCTTTTCCAGCAGGCCGGGGTATCGGGCCGCGACGGCCTCGGCGAAAGTCAGCGTCTTTTTCCTAGAACCGGCGGTCATAGGCCTATTATACCCGGGATTTCCGTCGGAGCTAATCCGCATTTTCTACCTGAACCTGCTATGATGATCCTCCATGAAAAGAATATTGAGCGCGGGCCGGCCGATGACTTTGATCGTCCTGGCGGGCGGTCGAAGCCGGCGGATGGGCCGGGACAAGGCTCTTCTGTCGGCCGGACCGGAGACCTTGCTCGCGGCGACGGTCCGGCCTCTGGCGGATTTCTTTGATGAGATTCTGATCGGCGTGTCCCCGGGGCAGCGGATTCCTCATCCTCCGGGGCGGGTCGTCGCGGACGAGATTGCCGGCCAGGGACCCCTCCGCGGAATCTTGACCGGCTTGCGGGCGGCCCGGAATGAAGCCTGCTTTCTTCTGGCCTGCGATATGCCCGGTCTTCGGGCCACAGTCGTCCGGAAAATCGCCCGCGCGTCGAAGGACGCGGAGATCGCGATCGCGGTTTCCGAGCGGGCCCTGAAGGAACCTTTGCTCGGCGTCTATAAAAAAACCCTCATTCCCGTCATCGAAAGCCTCCTGGCTCACGGGCAGCGAAGCGTTTTGGCCTTGTTCGACCGGGTTCGAACGGGCGAAGTCTTTTTGGATCCCGGGGATATCCCGCCGAATATCAACACCCCGACGGACTTCGGAGCGTTGACGGGAAGCGGCCCGCTTTCCGGGTCGGGTTCAAAACCGAGAAGAAAACGATAAGCCCCGTTCTCTCGCCGCCTTGGAAAATTTCTTTCTTAGCTCAGGCCGCGTCCCGCGCGCGGTTGGTCGGCGCTCCCGACCATCATCCGAGGGGCAGGGCGTAAAACTGAAGGCGGCCGATGATCTCAGAGGCGAAGGCGGAGAGGAGGGCGGCTCCACCGAGAAGGTCGAAAGAAGGCGGCCAAATCAGGGCG
>CAYSGA010000229.1:0-4079 GCA_964430165.1 uncultured Eubacteriales bacterium | reverse complement strand
TTGACCTTTCGGCGCGGATCGGTCCTGCCGACTTTTTTGCCCGGACGTCCCGGCCGCTTCCCGTGGAGCGCAAGGAAATCGCCCTCGACCCGGCGCTCACCGACCGGCTGGTCGGCGTCTACGAACTCAGCCCGGACTTCACGATCACGATCACGAAGGAGGACGGCCGGTTGATGGGGATGGCGACCGGTCAACCCAAGGTCGAGCTCTTCCCCGAATCGGAGACCGTGTTCTTCCTCAAAATCGTCGACGCCCAGATCATCTTCACCCTGGACGCGTCGGGGAAGGCGACCGCCCTGACCTTGACCCAGGGCGGGCAGACGCTTCCGGGCCGAAAGGTCAAATGAATAGATAGAAGGAGCGACCGCGTATCTTTCCTTCGGCGTTACCCGCAGGCCATTTCTTGTCCCTATTCTGTCAGCGATTTTTAAATATGCGAGTCTGACGCACGTAAGCTTTGACAGTGTTTTTCGGTGTGTGATATAAGGCGCGGAAAGGAATTTTTATTGAGAAACGGACGGCGGAAAGGAGAGGTCAACCTGCCCCGAACGCTCTGGACAGGCGTCCTTATTTTAGCCGCCTCCATCATCCTGTCCGTCTGGTGGCCGTTCCCGACGGCCAGGCTCCTCCCCGCGGCGCAATCCCTTGTGCTTGTCCTGCTTTCTTTCGGTTGCGGCTACGTCGACGCCAGCTTGGGAATGGGCTATGGGTCGACTCTGACGCCGCTCCTCCTGCTCTTGGGATATCAGCCCCTGGAAGTCGTGCCGGCCATCATCGCCTCTCAATTCGCCGCCGGCGGCATCGCCGCCTGGGCCCATCATTTTATCGGCAATGTCGATCTCCATCCAAGAAGCCGGGGCTTCAAGGTGGCCTGTCTGCTGGCCTCAACATCGCTCCTGGGAACGGGCGCGGGAGCGTTGGTCGCGCTCTACCTTCCCGAACGCTACCTCCAAGTCTGGGTTGGCTTGTTGGTGTGCGCAATCGGCATCGCGACCGTAGCCGTCAAGCGCCGATCGCGGCCTTTTTCGTGGAAGCGGATTGTATCCCTGGGCGTCTTTGCGGCCTTCAACAAGGGTTCCACGGGAGGCGGCTATGGGCCCGTGGTGATGGGCGGGCAGCTCCTGGCCGGCGTAAGCGGCAAGAACGCCGTAGGTATTACGACTCTTGCCGAGAGCCTCTCCTGCGGCGTCGGTATTCTAATTTATCTCTTCGCACCCCGAGAAGTCGGTTGGCATCTTTCCCCCTTCCTGATCGCCGGTGCCGTGGCCGCTGTCCCTTTTTCGACGGTTACGGTAGCCGCGCTCCGGTCGCATCATCTGAAAGGTGCCATCAGCCTTCTGACTTTTACACTCGGTTTGTTGATCCTCTTGAAGGTTTTTATTTTCTGACGCCGGTCCGTTTTTACGTCTTCCGGAACGTCCTCATGAAGACGGGCAGGAGCTTTCCCAGTCCCTTCATTCTGAGAGAGAATTTTTTCCCGTAAAGGAAATGGATCCCTCCCAGCAGGCCGGCATATATCGACCGGTCGTGGGGGTACCACCACATGTTTTTCTGGACGAAGGGCAGGACGTCGTCGACGACGACCCGGGTCTGGGTCATTTCCTCCAGGCCGGCGTAGCCGTGCGTCCGGCCGAGCCCGGACTCCTTGAACCCGCCCCAGGGGATTTCGGCCAAGCCGTGGCTCATCAGATGGTCGTTGACGGTCACCGTGCCCGCTTCGAGCCGTGAGGCGATCTTCCGGCCTTTCTTCCGGTCCCTGGTCCAGACCGAGGCGGTTAGGCCGAGGTTTGAGCGGTTGGCTTTTTCGATCGCCTCCTCGACGCTTTCGACCTTGGACACGGCGACGATCGGCCCGAACGTTTCCAATTGCATGGTCATCATGGATTCGTCGACGTTTTCCAGCACGGTCGGTGGAAAGAAGAATCCCCCCGAATTCCCCTTTAAGTTCTTGGAGAAATAGGTGTTTACGGCGCCCTTGTCCAAAGCGTCTTCTAGATGTTCCTGGATCGTCTGGAGTTGTTTTTTTGTGGTGATCGCGCCGATGTCGACACCGCCGTCCGTGTCGGCTCCGTAGGTGAGGGATTCGGTGATTTTTCCCAGAATCGCAACGAACGCGGCGTAGACGTCCTTCTCGACATAGATGCGTTCGACCCCGCCGCAGGACTGGCCGGCGTTCGAATACCCGGCCCAGGCGGCCCCGGCCGCCGCCCGGTACAGGTTGGCGTCCCGGCAGACGATCATCGGGTCGTTGCCCCCGAGCTCGAGCGAAAGCGGGAGCAGCTTCGGGGCGGCCGCGGCCATCAGCTTTTTCGCGACGGGAACGGACCCGGTGAAAAACAACTTGTTGATGCCGGCGTCGATGAACGCCTGCCCGGCGATGTTTCCGGGAATGTTCACGACATGGAACAGGCCCGCGGGGAGGTTTCCGGCTCCGACGACCTCCCGGATGAGTTTCGCGACCTGCTGGGTGTGGGTGGCGACCTTCAGCAAAACGGCGTTTCCGGCCATGAGGGCCATCGCGATTTCGTGGAAGGGGATGGCGAACGGATAATTCCAGGGGCTGATGATGCCGATGACGCCGTAGGGGACATGTTCGATATGGGATTTCTTGTTGAAGAAAAGGACGTTTCCCCCGCGGATCTTTTTCGGTCTTAAGAACTTCCCTGCTTTTTTGGCGTAATATGTCGCGGCCATGGCTGCGGGCAGGACCTCTGTGCTCAGGGCGTCCATCCTCGTTTTTCCGTTGTCCTTGGAGATGACGTCCGCTATTTTTTCGGCGTCGGTGACGATGGCGTCCCGAATGGAAAGGACATGACGCGCCCGCTCCTTGAACTTCAGGCCGGCCCAGTGTTTCTGGGCCTTTCGCGCCGTTTCGAGGAGGAGCTTCAGTTCGTCCGCGCGGTCCTCGGGATGATGCCCGATGATTTCGCCGGTGGCCGGATTGACGGATATTGTCCGGGATTCAGACGGATGCTCGGGATTCACTATGGACCTCCTGCTTTCGGGACGCTCGGTTATTTTTCGGCCCCGTCAATAAGCGCTCCGGCCGCGCCTCACTCCTTGATCCCGGCCAGGTCGAGGATGAAGGCGTACTGGTAGGCCGTCTCCCGCAGCCTCCGGAAGCGGCCGGAGGCGCCGCCGTGGCCGGCGTCCATGTTTGTCTTGAGAAGGAGCGGATGGTCGTCGGTCTTCGTCACCCGCAGCCGGGCGACCCATTTGGCCGGTTCCCAGTACTGGACCTGCGAGTCGTGGAGCCCGGTCGTGACCAGCATCGCCGGGTAGGCCTTGGGCCGGACGTTGTCGTATGGCGAATAGGCCATCTGGTATTCATAATAGGCGGCGTCGTTGGGATTTCCCCACTCGTCGTATTCCGACGTCGTCAACGGGATGGAGGCGTCGAGCATCGTCGTCACGACATCCACGAAGGGAACGCCGGCCAGAACTCCTATGAAGAGGTCGGGCCGGAGGTTGACGACGGCGCCCATGAGCAATCCCCCGGCGCTCCCGCCTTGGGCGAAAAGCGTGCCCGGAACGGTATAGCCGCGGCGGACGAGGTATTCGCCGCAGGAAATGAAGTCGGTGAATGTGTTCATCTTCTTGAACAGCTTCCCGTCTTCGTACCAGGCCCGGCCCATCTCGGACCCGCCGCGGATATGGGCCAGGGCGACGATGAAGCCCCGGTCCATCAGCGATATCCGCATGATGTTGAATCCCGGGTCGGTCGAATAGCCGTAGGAGCCGTAGCCATAGAGAAGGAGCGGGGCCGGCCCTTTATCGCGGGCGCCTTTCCGGTAGACCATCGAAATCGGGACGAGGGTCCCGTCATAGGCGGGCGCGGACAAACGTTCGGTCGTATAATCCTCGGGACGGTACCCCGCGACCTCCTGCCGTTTGAGGATGGCCTGCTGCCGCGTTTTCATGTTGAACTCGTAAACGGTCGCGGGCGTCGTTAAGGAGTTGTAGCCGTAGCGGAGGAGTTCGGTCCCCGGCTCGGGCGTCGGCGTCGCGTAGGCAACGTAGGCCTTGTCCGGGAAATCGAGGTAATAGCCCTCTTTCTCCCCTCCGGGAATCACCCGGAT
>CAYSGA010000228.1:0-4101 GCA_964430165.1 uncultured Eubacteriales bacterium | reverse complement strand
CCGAGAACGACCAGCCGAGATCCGTCCCCGTCGAGGCAGACCCATATCTTCTTCTGAACATGAACGGGACGGCGTCGTTTGTCTCGAAGCTCGACCTCGAGGCGGGCGATCCCGTTCAATGGATAGAGCATGACGGCAAGGCGACGCTCGTCCAAGCGGCGTCCATTCCGTTGTCCAACATTCTCGATCAACCCTCGCAATTCCACAATTGGCAGGTCCGGATCTCCCGGGAGGATTTGGGGCTTCGTCTGAACCAGTATTACCCGGTCGGCAAGCTGATGGATCTGATCCCCCAGAAACGGGGCGTCTCCCGGCGGGTCGTCGAACTGGCGATCGTCGGCCAGGAGGGCCGGGCGCTCGTCAAAGGATTGAAAATCCGCCAAGTTCTCAACCTCCGAGACAATCTCTTCGTGATCGACCGGGAAACCGACGCCGAAGGCCGCCTCACCCATTTCCTGTTTTCTGGAAAGGGTTGGGGGCACGGGGTCGGCCTCTGCCAGGTGGGGGCTTTCCGCATGGCCCAAAAGGGCGCGACATACAAGGATATTTTGAAGAAATACTATCTGGGGATTGAGGTCGAAAAGCGGAAGTGATCCGATCAGCGGGCAGTGATTCCGGCCTTGACCGCGGGCTAAAATTTAATGCTGAGCGGCTCGAAGGCCTGCTCCAACCGGAGCAACGCTTCTTCCTTCCGGCGTGAGATTTTTGACTTTGCTTTCGGTTTCCCGCTTTCGGCCTCCGCGACTTTTCGGGCGCGTTGGAGAATGTCCGTCTTGAGCGCCCGGCGCTCGTTTTTGCTGAGCAACTGGCAAAGGCCCTGCATGTAAAAAATCCACGACTCGATCATCCCCTTGGGCGGCTGATTATGGAGTCCGTGTTCGAAGAGGCTGCGGTTGACCTGCCCTTCGAAAACCCCGAAGCTTTCCGCTGCCTTCAGGATCGCCCCCCGTACTTGCTCGTCGATTTTTCCATCCGCCCAGGCCACGTCGACGAGCGGAATGATCGACAGGGTGGCGAGCACTTCGACCTGGATATCGAGCTCAATCAGTTTCCGGAGAATGTCCCCATCGGTGATTCCGGAAATTTCGGAGAGGGTTTTAATATTATGCTCCATTTTCCGGAGCTGCCGTTTTTCCCCCGCCAGGGCAAGATCCTGTTTGAAAAAGAACAAATCCTCAAGCTTTTTGCCCCGCAAGTGGAGAGGATAATGTTCTTCCGTCATGCGTCGGAAATATAGCCCCCTCCGCGAGCGGAAGTCAAGTCAAAGTGGTTGACTCTGTTCCAAGGTGAGGAATATTATCCTTTCGTGGGAAGGGATATCGTTTCCGATCCCTAAAATCCCCTCTTCATTTTGACGTTGTGAGGTGCCGCGTGAAAAAGAACAACCCTTGGGTGTCTGTCGCCGCCGGCCTGGCTTTCTCGCTCGTCTTCGCCGGGACCGGGCCGGTCGTGGCGTCGGAGACGCCGTCCCCAGCCGTGAAGGCCAAGGCCGTCTGGACGGCCGACGACATCCTTCTCGCCGAATCGTCCGTCGGCTGGGAGATCTCACCCGACGGGAAATGGGCCGTCTGGGTCAAGAGCCTGATGGACAAGGAAAAGAACGGCCGTATCGCCAACCTCGTCCTGACCGGCCTGGAAACGAAAAAGGAGGTCCCGCTGACGCGCGGCTTGGAAACCAACGTCCGGCCCAAGTGGTCGCCGAACGGAGAGGTCATATCCTTCCTGAGCACACGGCCCCTGCCCAAACCGAACCCCGATCAGGCCCGCTCCCAGCTCTGGCTGATGAGCGTCTTCGGCGGCGAGCCGTGGCCGTTGACCGAGTTCGTCCGCGGCCTCCGGGCTTACGAGTGGGTCGACGAAGAAACGATCATCTTCAGCGCCCAGGAGGATCCGGCGCTTTACGAGCAGGAGGTCAAGCGGCGGAAGGATACGACCCGTGTCGTCGACGACGTCGATCACGAGCCGCCGGTGCGGCTTTTCAAGCTGGCCGTCAAGGACAAGAAGATCACCCGCCTGACGGCCAATACGGATTTCATCGAGTCGTGGGCCGTCACGCCGGACGGCAAGAAGGCCCTCGCCGTTCACGGACAGGACTTGAGCTTCGGGTGGGACCACAAGATCCTGCCCAGGACGTTCGTCCATGACTTCGTCGCCGGAGAATCGAAGGAGATCCTGGCCGGCCGGCGCATCATCCCCTCCACGATCCGCGTAGCCGCGGACGGCGGCGGTTTCTATTTTGGGGCCCCGTACTCGTCCGACGCCCGTTTCTTCACGGCGACCGTGACCCGGCTCTATTTCTATGATCTGGCCACTGGGAAAGACGTCCTCGTCGACCTCGGCTCGGACAACGGCCTTGCCGGCGGGATCGAGGCGACACCCGACGGGTTCGTCACCCTGATCGCGGCCGGCGTTCGCCACCAGCCCGCCCGTTTCATCAAGTCGGGTCTGGCTTGGAAAAGGGCCGATCTCGAGGGCGAGCACGCCCGGAACATCTTTGACTTCGCCCTCAGCAGGGATGCCAAGGTCATCGTCTACGACTACTCGACGGCCGGCACGCCCTGGCAGTGGTACCGGGCGACGCTCTCCGGGAACCGACTGACCGCTCCTGTCCAACTGACCGACCTTAACCCCGGGTTCAAGGACAAGCCCATCGCCCGGACTGAAGTCGTCCGCTGGAAGGGGGCGCTCGGCGAGGAGATCGAAGGCCTGCTCTATTATCCCCGTGATTACGAAGCCGGTAAAAAATATCCGCTCTTTACGGCCCCCCACGGCGGTCCGGCCGGCGCCGATTTCGACGCCTGGGACGAGAGCTGGGCCTATGCCCACCAGCTCGTCAGCCAGCGCGGCGCGTTCATCCTCAAGCCGAACTATCACGGCAGCTCCAACTACGGCCTCGCCTTCGTTGAGTCCATCTGTTGCGGCAAGTACTACGAATATCCGGTCGAGGACATTGAGAAGGGCGTCGACTTCCTCATCGCCAAGGGTTTTGCCGATCCGGACCGGATCGGTACGTTCGGCTGGTCCAACGGCTCCATCCTCTCGATCGCCGTAGCTATCGCCAACCCGGGCCGCTACAAAGTGGTCGGCGCGGGCGCGGGGGACGTCGAATTCATCAGCGACTGGGCCAACGTCGACTTCGGCGAGTCGTTCGACACCTATTACTTCGGAAAGTCGCCGCTCGACGACCCGGAACTCTACCTGCGCATCTCGCCGCTCTTCCAGATGGACAAGGTCCGGGCTCCGACCATCATCTTTTTCGGCACGGAGGACCGCAACGTCCCGACGAGCCAGGGCTGGACGCACTACCGGGCCCTCTACCACCTGAACATGGTCCCGGTGAAGTTCCTGCTCTTTCCCGGCGAACCGCATTCGCTCCAGGAGTACACGCACCAGCTCCGTAAGCTCGAAGAGGAACTGGCCTGGTTCGACCGCTGGTTCTTCAAGACGGAAATAGTCGCCAACGAGGCCTTCAAAAAGGATTCCCCTCTCGGCCAGGCCGGGCGGCGGAAGGGCACCGCCCGGGCCGGCACCCGATACGGCGTTGAGGCAGGACCGGCGAAGGTCCTTATTCCCGAGGTCGTCAAAAGGGGCGAACTCGAAGTCGGCCGATTCGAGGTGACGAGGGCCCAGTTCACCGCTTTCGACCCGAGCTACAAGGCTGCTCCGGGGACGGAGAACTTCCCGGCGACCGGGATTTCGTTCGACCAGGCCAGGGCCTACGCCGCCTGGTTGTCGAAACTGACGGGAGAGACCTGGCGCCTCCCCGCCGAGGAAGAAGTCGCCGAGCTGGTCGCTAAATCCGCCGGGGAGAATACGCTCGACTACTGGGCAGGCTATGCCCTCAATCCCGACGACGCCCGACGTCTTGAGTCCAAAGTCAAAGAGCTCGGCGGACCGGCCGCCCTCATCAAAGAGGCCGGCAGCCTCGCCGGCGTCGGAAAGGAAGAAGAGGAACTCGTCTTCGACCTCGGTGGCAACGCTGCCGAGTGGGTTACGGCCAAGGACGGAAGCGGGAAGACGGTCGGAGGCAGCGCCGACCGTCCGGACGACCCGAAAGCGCGATTGAGCCCGGCTTCGGCCGAGTGCACGGGCTTTCGCCTG
>CAYSGA010000227.1:0-4135 GCA_964430165.1 uncultured Eubacteriales bacterium | reverse complement strand
ATAGGCCGGCCGGTCGTCGAACTGGGGGAAGACGAATTGTTCGGGCTTGGCCGCGGGGGGAAGCGGCGGTTTGGCCGCGGCCCGGCGCAGTTCGCGCCGCGAAGGAGGCGGCGGCTCCCAGCGTTCCGTTTTGGCCGGCGTGGGGGGTGAAAGCGGCCCTTTTTTTCCCCGGACCTCCGAAATTTTCTCCCGCCCGGCGTCCCCGGTCTTTTTCCGGAACAACCCTTTCCGCGCGGGTTTCTCCTCCCGGGCCGGTTTTTCCGGCTTGGGACGCCGGGGGATACGGATCTTCACTCCGGCGAGGGTGAACCGGGTCATCCGTCCGATGCCCAAAAACATTTTCTTGAACGAGAATCCGCCGACGGCGATGGCGAAGAGCGAGGCCGCCGCCAGGAGAACGATCAGGGTCCCGGTGCTGCCGAGAAAGCTGTGGAGGAACGAGACCAGCAACTGGCCGAAGACGCCCCCGACGGGGATTTTCTTGCCTCCCCAGGAGATTTTCTGAAAGAAAAGGTCAAGAAGAGGACAGAGAATGAGGAGCAGGAGCAGAAACTGCCCGGCTTTCCGGAAGATGACCCGCCGATTTCCGTGAAGAACCGCTCGGAGGCCCATATATCCGGCCGCCAGGGGGAGGAGCCAGGCGACCAATCCCAGGGCGGCATAGACCGTTTCGGCAGTTTCCGACCCGAGACGTCCCGCCCAATTGGCGATCCGGGCGCCTTTGGGGGCCGCGCTGGCCCAGGACGGATCGCGGGAGTCGTAACTGACCAACGCCGCGAGCAAGAAGAGAGCGGCGAATATAAGCAACACGCCGACGACCTCGGAAAGGGGAAACTTCCGACGCGGCGCCGCTTTCGACGCGTTTTGAGCGTTTGTTTTCCGCCGCTTGGACTTGCTCATGAGATGGTTGAAAATTATATCACATTTGGGAGTTCGGCCTCCCGGGACCGGGAAGAGGCGGGAGTTCGAGGCGGTACGGGCCCGTCGACACTTCCGGATTCGGCCGGGCCGACCCGTCATCATGGCCGATGAACATCCGGAATCCGGGAGGAAGACCGGTGAGCACGGCGCCGTTTTGGGCCGGGCCCTTGCCGTCCGCTTCGAACGCTCCGAGCCGGCCGGAAAAGACCTTGATTTTTTTGATTTCGTTTCCGGCCGCGTCGGTGACGAGGACATAGGGGTTTTCGATCCGCCCGAGGCCGTAGCGAAGCGCCGGCCCGAAGACGCGGCTTTGGACGAAAATGCCGCCCTCCCGGGGGACGGCTGCGACCGTCTGGAAATGGTATCCCCCGGGACCAGGGACGGCGGCAAACCAGAACCCGCCCGACCAGCGTCCCGCCTTTTGCGCGGCCGGGTCAATTTTTCCAGGCAGGCGGAATTCCTTGCGAAGGGGTTGTTCCGGCGGGTAGGCGATCGGGCTGGGAGCGGGGACGTAATCGTACCCGAGGTCGATAACCGATCCTTCAGGAATATCGGGGACGAGCCCGGAAGCTTCGGCCGTCCATGATCCCCCGGAAGGAACCGGACCGCGGCGAAGAACGACGCGGTCGCGTTCGCGGCCGCCGGCGTCCGATATCTTCACGTAGGGATTCGAGGCCAGCTCTTTAACGCCCAGTCCGCCCTCGGCGGCGATCGCGCTCCGGACCTCCCAGGAGCCGTCCCCCGCGCGGGTCAGGGTCACGTTCTGGGCATAGGATCGGAAATTGACCGGAAAGCCCTGGGCCGGAGCCCGGCTGAGCTTGTAGATTTCGATCTTCGGCATATGAATCTCAAGCAGGGGCTCCCGGAATCCGGGCTCGATCGTTTTGACTAGAGTCGCGTCCCGGGCCAATTCCGCGTAGACCGCAGCTTCCCGGGGAAAATCACCGGGGAACCGGGTGAAGCGTCCGGCCATAGTGTCGCTGACGGCGGCATATTCGACGCCCGTGAACGAAAGATATTCCATGTCCGTATTGCTGAGCGTATGGTTGTAGAAAACGGTGTAGTCCTTCCGGGAAATCGGCGGACCGTAGGATTCGATCGCGATGCGGGTGCCCTTCGGAATGTTGTATTCGATCCATTCCTTCGCCCGCGTCCGGGAATCGAGGCCGGCCAGGGCCGCATCCAGCTTCCCGAGACGAATCGCCGACGGGGCGATGATTGCCGCAATCAGGAGACACGACCCGGCGGTCCAAACGGCTCGCTGCTTTCGCCGTGCCCCCTCCGGAGCTAATTTCCGGCCGCCCCAGGTTAAAAGGCGGTCCAGGAAAACGGCGCCGATCAGGGCAAAAAACGGGGCCAGGGGAAGCAGGTATCGTGTCGCCCGCGCTCCCCACAATGAGATCAATCCGAACTGGGCCAGGGGGTAAGAGAGAAGAACCAGGTCCCGCTTTTGGCGGCGGAAAAAAGCGAGAAAAAATCCGCCGAAAACGAGGAATTGGGAGACGATTCCGATGTTTTCCGCAAACCCGTAGCGAAGATAAAAAAGAAACGCGGAATGTACGGGAGAGTCCCCGAAATGCCCTTCCTCGGTCAGATGGCTGCTCTGCCATTTGAAGCCCTTGAAAAACTTCGGGAAATCGAGGACGACATAGGGACTGCCGAGGACGAACACCGCCAGAAAAATGAGCCCGGAACCGATCAGGCGCGGGCTGAAGAGATATTCCCGGGCCGGCCGCCCGGTTTCGCGAACGCGGTAAATGTGAGCGAGCAGGATGGGAATGAATAGCAGCAGCCCGCCGTACTTGGTGGTCATCGCTAGGCCGGCGGCGACGCCGGCCCAGAGGTAATCCCGGGTCCGTCCTTTTTCCGCGATGTTCCAGATGGAGAGAAAGGCCAGGACGAGGAAGAACACCATGGGAACGTCGGGCAGCATGTCGTGCGACATCCGGGCGTGGTCCAGGCCGAACGCGAGGAGAAGGGCCGCGATCGCTCCCGCCCGCGGGCCGAACATTCGCTTCCCGAGAAGATAAAGCAAAAGAACCGTCCCCGCGCCCATCAAAGCCGACAGGACCCTTCCGATCAGGAAGAACACTTCCGGAGATTGGATGTACGTTTCCCGGAATTCAGCCGGCGTCCGCACGCTCCCGGACGCCTTCTCGATTTCATAATAGACCTTCCACATTCCGGCCAGGGTGTACATGTGGAGGGTGGCGACATGAAAAAAATGGGGGTTGAGATCCCCTTCCAGAAACTGCATTGCCTTGTTGCCGAAGAAATTTTCATCCGCGTGATACGTGTGGGGAAGGCCCCAGCCGAGACCCCAAAACCGGGTGGCCACGGCCAGAACGAGGATGAGAAGAAAGATCGTGCCCTGGGAAAGCTTCGACGAGGACGGCATGATGCTACGTAATATATCGGAAGAGCTCGGAAAACGTCAATTCCGCGTCCGGCGCCGCAGGGAAGGGGCGTCGGGGCGTTTGGCCGGGCTGGGAAGGCGTGCTATCATGACGGCCGACGCTCATGACGAACTCCGCCCATCCGCATGTCCTCCTTCTCAACCCGCCGGCTCCCGACTGGGTGATCCGCGATTACTATTGCTCCTTTCCCAGCAAGGCCAAGTATTATTGGCCCCCCCAGGACCTCCTGGGCTTGAGCGGGCTGCTGGCCGACTCCTGTCGGCTGACCGTCCTCGACGCCGTGATGACCCCCCGGACGCGGGATGAAATCCTGGCCCTGATCGACCAGGAAGAGATCGGGACCGTCGTCTTCACGACGGGCTCGGCCTCGCTCGCCGGGGACATGGACCTGGCCCGGTTCCTGGCCGCGTCCCGGCCGGCCCTCCGCCTGGTCGCGAGCGCGGGCATCCTCAAGTTTTTTCCCGAATCGTTCATGGAGCGGTTTCCGTTCCTCCATGCGGCTCTCCTCGACTTCACCGAGCCCGAAATCGTCGATTTTGTCGCGGGCAAGGAAGCGGATTGGAACACCATCTGGGAGAGACGTTCGGGGCGGTTGCGGAAGCCGGCCGGCGTGTTCGGCAAAACCTTCAAACTCGGGGTTCCCCGCCACGAGCTGTTCCCCTTCCGGCGTTATTCCATGCCCACGGCCCGCCATCATCCCCTGACGGTGGTCACTACCTCGCTGGGCTGCCCGTACAAGTGCCGCTTTTGCACGGCCGGCGCGTATGGCCTGAAATACCGCGACCTCGATGACGCCA
>CAYSGA010000226.1:0-4138 GCA_964430165.1 uncultured Eubacteriales bacterium | reverse complement strand
CGGACATTGGCGGCGACGACTCTGCTTTTTGGAATGATGCTTTCGTCGGGGATGACCCTCCGCCGGGAACTGATGCCTCCGGTTCGGACGAACACCTTCGAGATCACTCTTAAAACGCCCGTCGACTATTCCCTCGAACAGACGGCGGCCATGGCCGAAATGGTCGAAAGCCGAATGCGCGCCGAACAAGCGGTTGTTTCCGTGATGTCGCAGATCGGTGTCGTTTCCGGCCTGGAAGCGGCCGATCCGGACGTTTCGCTGAACTCGGCCCGGATTCATATCGAAGTCGACAAACCAGCCCGGCTCGAGGGGGTTCTCGAGGACTTGCGCCGGATCATGGACCTTTATCCCGACCTCGGCTATTTCATCGTCAGGGATCAGTCGCTCCTCGGCGAGTTCCTTGCCCTGGGCCGGGCCGAAATCGGTCTCCGGATCAAGGGCGACGATCTCGAGCGGTTGAAGTCGATCGCTGGGCAAATAGCCGCCCGGCTACGGGCGAATCCCGGCCTCGCCGATTTGAACGCCAACCTGGGCGAAGGAAAACCCGAATTCCGGATATCCGTCCGCAAGGATGCGATGCGCAAGTACGCCGGCCTTTCGCCGGCCGATCTCGGCGATTTTCTGGTCGATGCTGTCAACGGCCGGGTCGCGACTCAATACAACGAAATGGGAAAAAGATACGATATCCGGGTCCGGGCCGGGGGGGACGCCCGGCGCACCGTTGAAGAGCTGCTCTCCGGGCCTTATCCCCACAGGCAGATGCTCATCCCGCTGCGGGAACTCGTCGATTTTGAAATTGTCCGGGGGCCGGAGGAAATCCGGCGGGAAAACCAGCAGCGGGAGGTCCTCTTGACGGCCAATCTGAGGGGCGTCAAGATCAGCGAGGTCGTCTCGCAAATCGAACATGAAGTTTCCGCCATTGAGATGCCTCCCGACTGCCGCGTCGAGTTCAGCGGCGAACGCGAGGAAATGACCCGGTCCTTCCGGAGCCTGGTTTTCGCCCTCGCCTTGGCCGTTCTATTGACCTATATGATTATGGCCGCTCAGTTCGAGTCGCTTCTCCATCCTTTCCTGATCATGATCACGATCCCGATGGGCGTGGCCGGGGCGTTTTTCGCCCTGTGGGCGACAGGCCAGACGATCAACGTCATCTCGATCATCGGAATGGTCGTCTTGGTCGGGCTGGTCGTCGACAACGCAATCGTCAAGATCGATTATACCCGGAGACTCCGCCGGGAAGGAGTCGGGGTCCGGGCGGCGGTGGTCGAGTCCAGCCGGGTCCGACTGCGGCCCATCCTGATGTCCACCTTGAGCACGCTTTTCGGCCTCGTCCCGATGGCCATCGGCCTGGAAACCGGGGCTGAATTGATGCGGCCGCTGGCGATTACCGTGATCGGCGGATTGACGTTTTCCACGTTTCTGACGCTGATTATCATCCCGGTCCTTTACGAAGCCGTTGAAGCCCGGAAGGAACGGAAACGGAGCCGGGACGCAGCGTGAAAATCCTCATCGAACGGCCCGTCGCCGTGTCCATGGTTTTCTTGGCCCTTCTCGCCCTGGGCGTCTATTCCAGCATCAACACGCCCCTCGAACTTGAACCGAAGGAGGATTATCCCCGGGTCACCATTTCCGCCTCCTGGCCCGACATCCCCCCCGAAGTCATGCAGACGCAGGTGACGGCCCCGATCGAGGAGGCCGTTTCGGCCGTCAAAGCGGTGCGAAAGGTCTCCTCGTCCTCGGCCGTCGGGATGTCGAGCATCGTCATCGACTTCGACCCCAAGGCCGACATGGAGTTCGTCCAGTTGGCCCTGCGCGAAGAAATCGCTAACCTGAGGACGGTTCTCCCGGCCGGCGTCCGGCCGACGATCACTCCGTTCGTTCCCGAAGATTTCCGCGTCAGTCCCTTTCTCCAATTCACGGTTTCGGGGACCGGATCCCTGCAGGCGCTTCGCGGGCTGATCAAGGACAAGGTCGAATGCGCGCTCGGTTCGGTGAAGGGCGTTTCCCGGTTCGTTTTCAGCGGCGGATCGGACCCGGAGTTCCGGATCGTCCTGGACAAGGCCAAGCTGAAGGCGTGCGGCCTTCAACCGTATGCGGTCATTCAGGCCGTATCCGACCGGCTGGGGACTTGTCCCTCGGGTCTGGTGACGGATAGGACCCGGGAGGTCCTCTTCAAGTTCGGCAACAAGATCCGTAATAAGTCCGAATTGGGTGAAACGATCGTCGGTTCCTCCAGCGGCAATGCGCTTCGGGTGTGCGACGTGGCCTCTGTCGAGACGACTCATGCCGATGTATCCTCCATCCATCGGACCAACGGCCGTCCGACCGTGAGTTTCATCATCTCCAAGGAAAAGGGAATCAACTCGGTCCGGACGGCTCGAGCGGTTAAGGCCAAGCTGGCTATCCTCCGGGAAGAGCTGCCCGCTGACCTTGTCTTCTGTGTCGTGGACGACGAAAGCCGGGATATCGCGGCAAATCTGCGGGGTCTCTCCCGCCTGGCCGGGATCATCGCGGCCGCCGTCTTCCTGATGATCTTTGTCGGCCTCCGGCGGTTGCGACCGTCCTTCCTCATCCTTACTTCGATCGCTTTTTCCGTCGTCATCACCTTCAACCTGATTTACTTGTTCAAGATTTCCCTCAACATGCTGACCCTTGGCGCCCTGGCTTTGAGTTTCGGGATGTTCGTCGACAATTCCATTGTCGTTTTCGAAAACATCCTCCGCCTGCGGGAAAGCGGCCTTTCGCCCGGAGAGGCGGCCGTCCAAGGCCCTAAGGAAGTCTTCGTCGCCGTCCTCGCATCCACGTTGACGACCGTCGCGGTCTTTTTCAGCTTCCCGTTTTTTCAGGGCCGCCTCAGAATGTATTACTTGCCGCTGGCGATCGTCATCTCCTCGGCCTTGCTGGCGTCCCTGCTCGTTTCCTTTACGCTGATCCCGGTGCTGAGCCCGCGTCTGGTCGAAAAGACCCGTGACAATACCGCCCCAAGACCGAATCAGGCCTTTGAGCGTATTTTGCCGTTCGTTCTCCGGCACCCGCTGACGGTGATTCTCGTCATTGGCGCCGTCCTCTTCGGATCGTACCGGCGGTTCAAGGCCGAAGTCTCCACAGGGGAGTGGTTCTCGTTCACGGCCAGGGAATATATTTTTGTCCATATCGGGCTTCCGGCGGGGGCGGACATCGAGCGGATGGACTCGATTATCAAGACCTTCGAGGACATCATCCTCGCTCATCCGTATCCGAAGGAAATGAACGTCCACATCAATCCCGCAAACGCTTATCTCCGGATTGGGTTTCCGCCGGAGATTGAGCGTTCCTCCATTCCCGCTGTCTTGAAGGAAGAATTGATCCGGACGGCCGCTCGTTTCGCCGGCCTCGATATTTACGTCGCCGGCTTCGATCCCCGGTATTACAGCAGCGGAATGAACTCAGGATCCTATCTCGATTCCCGGATCACATTTTTCGGATACAACCTGAAAAAACTCAAGGAGATCACGGCCGACGTGGAACGGACCCTCCGGAGGAATCCCCGGACCAAGGATGTTCGGATCACTTCGGATAAATACGGCGGGCAACGGGGCCATTCTCTCGAAAACATACTGAAAATCGACCAGGTCCGCTTACGGAAGTACGACGCAGATCCCCAATACCTTTTCGGTTATTTGCAAGCTCTGATCCGGGGCCGGTTCGGCGCTCCGATGATCCTCCGGACGGAGGGGAAGGAAGTGTCCGTTGCGGTGAAATTCACGGATGCTGAGACCCTGGATCTCCGCGGAGTGAAGGAGGCTTTGATCCAGACCCGGCGGGGCGAATACCTCCGCCTCAGCGAAATCGCCGAGTTTTTCGAGCGACCGATCGCCGGGCCGATCGACCGTGAAAGCCAGCAATTTAGGCAAACCGTCTCCTGGGAATTCCGCGGCCCGGCCAAAGCCGCGGATCATTACCGGAAGAGTGTTTTCGCCGGTCTCCATCTCCCCGCCGGATATTCGGCCTCGCTCGAGCAGGACGACCGGTTGACCGAAAGAGAGCAGGCCCAGATCAGGCGAGCCGTCGCGACTTTGCTCATCCTGATTTTCATGATCGTCGCCGCCCTGTTTGAATCGTTGGTCCAGCCGTTTTACGTTTTGCCGGCCGTGCCGCT
>CAYSGA010000225.1:1190-4139 GCA_964430165.1 uncultured Eubacteriales bacterium | reverse complement strand
ACAATCCGCAACCGTTTTCGCGGGATTGAATATTTTCACGGGAACACCCTCAAGGACATGTTCTTCAACTCCTTCGGAGAACGAGCGACCCGAGAAGCGAGCAACAAATATAGCGGGAAAGCAGGAACGAGGCCGGGCGCTTCCTTTTTCGAGCGCCAGCCAGATCTTTCGAGGGAGCTGCGTCCCGATATTATGAAAAAGCAAAGCGGAAGTAAGACATATCACGCCGTTGGGAAATCTCTTCCCGATTATGGCGTAATCATGATGTTCCGTTATTTCGGAATCGGGTAGGCGATATAGACCTCTGGTTGAACGAACGAGCATATTCTTGATGACCAGCCGCCGGGCATATTCCGGATGAATTCCCCGGTCAAGGAGGTCTTTAATGCGGATTGTCCCCAGTTTTTCGGCCAGGTCGAGAACCGCCTGCTCTTTCGATTTTCCCATGTGTAAAAGTATATATAAATGTCAACAAGAGTCAATACTATTACACAATTGCCGGCGTATTCTTGCTTTGGATATGGATCGTAACTCATTAATAATAAATAGATAAAATGAATATTATTCCCGCCCGACGGCATTCTCCAGGATTTGACAATTTCCAGGTGATTTTCAATATTTATCTGGGAAATGCAAGTCCTTTTATTAAAGAAGCTTTATTAAGCCCGAGGCTTAATAAAGGATAATGGCTTATCTTTTATTAACGATTCCGGACGGAAATGCTTTTTGTTGAGGACATGCGCGCCATAATCGGCCGGCGGTGAGTGAATTCGCTATACTCAAGAGGCCTCTCGCACATCGATCTTTCCGGTGACCGCGGCGGAAATGAGCGTCGTGCGGTATTCCTTGAGAGAGGAGATGGCTTCTCGGACCTTGGCGACGAGGGCGTCGATCTTCGCCGTCTCGCGGTCGAGGAAGGCGGTGATAAAGAGTTGTTCTGGATAGGAGGGCGTCGGGACGCGAATAGTCCTTAATAGCTCTTGGCTTAGGTTCGGCTGACCACCTCCGTAGCCTAGTGAGATCAGATAAGAGCGTCGCATCTGAAGCCAATAGTACCAGTATGACTTATCAATGTTTCTCGGATTACTGAAGACACAGCAAGCTTGATTTACTGCCGCGGGAATCCCAAGAATGCCGAGCCTTCCGATAGTTGCTCCATACATTGCGACAACGACACTTCCTGGCGGATATACCTTTAAGCTTGAGAAATCCCTGAGAGCTTCCACGGTGACGTTTTTGTTCGTCGAAGTGATCACCGATTCCCGTAGCTCTGACGTTGTAAGCCACGGAGTTTCTCCTCCATAGTAGGAAGGATCTTCTGAGCCTGGCGTGGTTCCACTTCCAATTGAGAAAAGCCAAGTCGTTTTCATAACCTCCCAATGCGCCGGAATCTCTCCCAGCCACTCGACTCCGGAGCCTTTCATGGGGACGGTCGGATCGAGGCCCTTGGTGACGGCTTGGGAAATGAGGGCGTCCCGCTTTTCATGAAGAAGGTAGATCAACCGCTCCTTTTTCCCGATAAGGCCATCGATCTTCGCCGTCTCGCGGTCGAGGAAAGCGGCAATGGCGCGTTGCTCCTCAAGCGATGGTTTTTGCATTGGGATCGAACCTAACATGGATCGACTAACCCGGTCTCTAGTACCACCACGACATATCGCGCTGAGCCACGATAAGTATCTTTCTCCGGAGAGTGCGTATACAACATAGGGAGCATCAATATCATCAGCCGTCTTTAATATGCAGACATCAACAGATGTGATCATTCTGCAACCTAAATCCGGTGCCAAACAAGCACGCCCGACCGGGTCGGCGAGGCGGCATATCAGTAAATCTCCCGGAAATACCTCTGTGCAATGAAACGAACGAAAAGTTTCCTCGTCAATATATCGAAATCCCTGTTCCTTATACATTCCGATACCGACGTTCCCCGTTTGGATCAATCGGATTCCCTCAATCCGAATAAACGGGGATTCTATCCAATCACCATCTACAAATGTTTTATAGCCAGGTCTTGATAACGATCGAATAGGCGTTGTATCCCAATGCGCCGGAATCTTCCCCAGCCACTCGACGCCGGAATCCTTGTATTGCGGATAGGGGCGAAAACGTCGGCGCGCGATTCCGGCCGGTTTTTGCTCTTTGTTCACGTTAAATGTATTCCCGGTAGATCGGTCCGTCGCCCAAATCTATCACCGAAGAGCAGAAATAGACGCGAAAGAACTCCTTGAATGTTTTCATCGAACGGTCTTTCGGCCAGAGGGATGGATCGGTGCACCAGCCGTCGAGTTCGATCTCAAAGATGGTCTCGAAGTTCCGCTTCAGCCAGCTCTCCGCGTCCGCCTCTTGTTCCGGTATCAAATAAGCCGTTGAATCCGCGGTCAGATCATCCATATTCAACGCCATATCATCATCGGGGTTTTTCTTGGCCCACTCCAAAAAAATCTCCGTCGGTATGGCGACAAGGATGTTGCGGTTTATCGTGGGTAGGTTTTCATAGGTCGTTTCTTGTTCCATGACGAAATCCCTTCAATCGGACATTAATCGTCCAGTTTCGATCCCGTCACTTCTCCCAGCATCCGCATGATGTCGCCCTCGATGACCCGGATATCCGCTTCGATTTCCTCGAGAGGGCGGGGCGGGACATATTTGTAGAAATATCGGTTGAAATTGATTTCATAACCGACAAGACCGACCCGACCGTCTTTATCGTCGCGCCTGGACGCGTCGATCCAAGCGTCCGGGACATGCGGCTTGACCTCGCGGTCAAAAAACGTCCGGACGCTCGCCGGGATGCCCTGAGCGTCGGCCGGATCAGGGCCGTTGACGAGCGGGATGCTCTCCGTATCGCGAAGATCGGGGTCGGGCTCCGGATTTCCATCCTTGTCGCGGCAGATGGCGGCGGTTTCATCCCGTTCCGATAGAGCCGCGAGAACGGCTTTGATGATCGGC
>CAYSGA010000225.1:0-1090 GCA_964430165.1 uncultured Eubacteriales bacterium | reverse complement strand
GGCGGCGGTTTCATCCCGTTCCGATAGAGCCGCGAGAACGGCTTTGATGATCGGCGCCGGGAGTTTGAGCCCGGATTTCTTCGTGGCCGCATCGAGGACGCCGACAAATTTTTCCCGATCCTTGAAAAGATCGCCGGGGAGCGCCCGCAGGAGACTCTGGATCGCTTCCTGGAAAGCCCGTCCTTCGGCCTGGTCTTTGGCCGCAGCCGCGCCCTTTTTCTTTGATTGGGCTAAATTCTGAAAGGCTTTTTCGTCTTCGAGACGGACGATCCGCTCCGGACTTGCTTGAAAATTGAGGCGGAGCGGGCGCTCAACCGTGATCTTGCGGAACCCGAAATGCGTCGTCGGGTAGATTTTAACGAACTCGCCCTCTTCGAAAGCGCCGAGAAGCTTGAAGATCTCCTCGGCTTTCTCCGGCGGAATTTCGCGTCTCTTGTCTCCGAGGCTTTTTCGCATGGGCACCCAGAACGAGGTCGCGTCGATGAGCTGGACCTTGCCCTTGCGTTTCGCGGCTTTGCGGGTAGTGAGGATCCAGATATAGGTGGCGATTCCGGTATTGTAGAAAAGCTGTTCCGGGACCGCAATCAGCGCTTCGAGCAGGTCGTTTTCGAGGACGAAGCGGCGGATCTCGCTCTCGCCGCTTCCGGCATCGCCGGTGAAAAGCGGCGAGCCGTTCATGATAATGGCGACGCGCGAGCCGCCTTCCTTGGGTTCTTTCACGTGGGCGATCATGTGGAGAAGGAAAAGAAGCTGTCCGTCGCTGATTCGCGGCAGGCCCGGGCTGAAACGGCCCGCCGGTCCGCGATCGTGCTCGGCGACGACGGCATCCTCGTCCCGCTTCCAGTCCTTCCCGTAGGGGGGATTGGCGATCAGGTAATCGAACGAACGCCCGGAATGACGGTCATGAGAGAGCGTGCTCCCGAAAGCGATATTCTCGGCGTCCAGGCCGTCGGCCGATTTCATGAACAAGTCCGACTTGCAGACGGCGAACGTCTCGGGATTCACTTCCTGGCCGAAGAGGTGGACGCCGGCTTCGGGGTTGAGGGGTTTGCGGATGACGGCTCCGTTTTTGCGGCGGCCGGCGAGGATA
>CAYSGA010000224.1:0-4150 GCA_964430165.1 uncultured Eubacteriales bacterium | reverse complement strand
ACATCGCCGCCGGATACGATCACATCGCCGGGGCCATCGGCGGGGCGATCGCCGCGGCCGCCGGAGCTGATTTTCTCTGTTATGTCACGCCCGCCGAGCACCTGGGGCTTCCCTCAGCCGACGACGTCCGGGAGGGACTGATCGCCTCACGGATCGCCGCCCACGCCGCCGATCTCGTCAAGGGCGTGGCCGGGGCTCGGGCCTGGGACGAACGGATGTCCCGGGCGAGGAAACACCTGGACTGGGAGACCCAGAGACGGTGGGCGATCGATCCCGAAAAATTCCGAAGCGTCCGAAAAACGCGCCGAACCCATTCCCCGGCCTGCTCGATGTGCGGGGAATTCTGCGCGATGCGGATCGTTTCCGAATTTCTGGGAAGGCGGAGAACGCCCGATGACTCCGCCTGCTAGAGGGCTCCTCTTCGGCACCGCCGGAGTGCCGGATTCGACTCCCCAGACTTCGACCCTCGCCGCCCTGGCCCATTTGAAGTCCCTGGGCCTGGACGGGTTGGAAATGGAATTCGTCCGCGGAGTTAAAATCGGGTCGGAGACGGCCGAAAAAATCCGCCGCCGGGCCGACGAGCTCGGCCTGCGGCTCAGCGCCCACGCCCCCTACTACGTCAACCTCAATTCCAGGGAAATGGGCACCCGGCTGCAAAGCCGGGAACATCTGCTCCGCTCAGCCCGGGCGGCCGCCCTCTGCGGGTGCCGAAGCCTCGTCTTCCACGCGGCGTATTACGGGGATTCAACCCCCGAGCAGACGTTCGAGGTTCTGCGGACATCGTTGCGGGAAATCCTGTCCGTTCTGAAAGCCGAACACAACCCAGTCACCCTCCGGGTCGAAACCATGGGCAAAAGGTCCCAATTCGGCTCGCTCGATGAAGTTATCGCGCTTTGCCGGGACGTGGAGGGACTGGCCCCCTGCTTGGATTTCTCCCATCTCCACGCCCGGGAGGGCAAGGCCAACAGCTACGTCGATTTTTACCGAACCCTGCGAAAAATCGAAAAGCGCCTCGGCCGGTTCGCGCTCCGCGACATTCACGTACACCTCTCGGGAATCGCTTACAACGACAAAGGCGAGATCAAACACCTCAACCTGTCCGATTCCGATTTCCGCTACGGCGAATGGATCGCCGCGGTCAACGACCTGAACGTCGAAGGGTTGGTGATTTGCGAAAGCCCCGCCCAGGAACACGACGCCGCGGTTCTCAAGCGTCTCTACGAAACGAAACGCCTCAAATCCTGAGACATGCGCGGCGGACAGCTTCTGCGCAAGGGATGAGACGGCCGGCCAGAACCTTTCTTGATTATGAACCCGAATCACCTTATATTGAAAGACGGAAGGTCCCCCATGAGCCGAAAACTCTTCGCCTTTGCCCTCGCCCTTACCGTCGCTTCCGGACTTGCCGCCGCGCAAAAACGCATTTACATCGCTAACGACAACCATACCGACTATATGTGGGCGGCGGACGAAGGGACATTCCGCCAGGCCTTCCTGGAGATGCTCGATTACTACCTGAACCTGGCCGATCAGACCGCAGGCGAATCTTCCGACTTCCGGAGCCGATTCAATACCGACGGAACCTTTTGGGTTCGGGTTTTCGAAAAAAATCGTTCGACGGCCGATTTCGAGCGTTTGATCGAAAGGATCAAAGACGGTTCAATCGGCGTCCCCCTCACCCTGCTCAATCTCTGCTATGGAGCGATGCCGGCCGAAGCGGTGTTGCGAAGCATGTACTACGGCGGCCAGTTGGAACGGCGATATGGGATCCGCCTGACGCTCGCCCTCTCCCAGGAAAACCAGACTCTCCCCTTCGGACTGGGAACGCTTTGGGCCGGGGCGGGAGCCTCCTTCTCCTGGAAAGGCATCTGCGGCTGCGCTTCGCGCGTCCCCGACGCGTGGGACCGGCCGCACGACATGTACTGGTGGACGGGGTTGGACGGAAGCCGGATCTTGACGAAATGGAATTCCATGATCCGCGGCAACAATTATGATATCGGCGGTTACGCTGAAGCGCGGAACCCGTCCGCGGCCGTCGATTTCGTCTCGGCCGACGCGGGTTTTCAAGCCCGCCATCCTTATGACGTCATCGGCGTCTTCGGTTACGGAGGCGACGACCTTAAAACCTTCACCGACCTGTTCGTCCAAACGGCCAAAGCGAAGTCCGTCTCGAACCGGAAGGTAATCGTTTCCAACATCATCGATTTCTTCGAGGATTTTTCCACAACCCACGGCGCGACCCTTCCGGCCCAATCCGTGACTTTCGGCAACGAATGGGACATCCTCAGCGCCTCCATGGCCGAGGTGTCCGGACGGGTCAAGCGAGCGACGGAGAAGCTGCGCGCCGCCGAAGCCATGGCTGCGCTCGTGAGCCTTCAGGATTCGTCGTTCATGCGCGGCCGCGAGGACGAAGGGGAATCGGCCTGGGTCGACCTGGGCATGTACTATGATCACGATTGGACGGCCGACGGCCCCATCACCCACGATCAGCGGGCAGCCTGGCAACGGGAACGGGCGGCCGGAATCGAATCCTACGTCGACGACCTTTTCAGCGACGCCCGGGCCGCCCTGGGCGGAATGATCGCCAAGAGCGAATCCACACCGCGGTTTTTCGTCTTCAACCCCCTCGGATGGCTCCGGACGGGGGAAGCCGATCTTCCCTACGACGGAACGGACGAAATCCACATAGTCGACACGGCCACCGGGCTCGAAACGCCCTTTCAACACGTCACCATCGGCGGAGTCCCCCATCTCCGGATTTGGGCGGACGCCGTCCCCCCGGTCGGGTATAAGACGTTCGACGTCGTCTCCGGAGCGGGCGCCTCCTTCGAGGGCGGACCGACAACGAACGGGGACATCTTGGAAAATTCCTACTACCGCCTTCGACTGGGCACGAACGGGGCGATCATTAGCCTGGTCGACAAACTGCGGGGCGGGCGCGAAATGGTCCGGGTTGCCGGCGGCCGGGCCGTCAACGACCTCGGACCGGGCGGCGGGACGATCGAAGTAGAAAACGCCGGCCCGGTGTCCGCGACACTGCGGGTCAAGTCCTTGGCTCCCTTGGTCCACGAAACCGCCGTCACCCTTTATCGCGACTCCTCCCGGATCGATATTCAAAACGAAATCCGTCAAAATTTCGGCGACCTCCGGACCTGGGACTTCAATGTCAATCTCGATTCCGCCCTGCTCCGGCACGAGGAAATCGGGGTGGTTCTCCTGGCCAGCCTGGCGGGCGACGGCGGCCATTATTCTCCCCGGGCCGCCCGCTATGATTGGCTCACCCTCAATCATTTCGCCGACCTGTCGGCCGGCGGAACGGGCTTGACCATTTCGAGTCCCGACCTGTCCTTCCTGCGCCGGGGCAACAGCACGACGTCTCACCTCGACACGCAAACCGGGCAGGTTTCCATCCTGGCCGGAGGCCAGGTCGACGGAGCGTCTCTCGGCATTCCCAACCTGGGAGGCGACGATTATTTTCTCCAGCGTTTCGCCCTCCAAACCCACGGCAACTTCGACGCCGCCGAGGCGATGCGCTTTTCCCTCGAACATCAGAATCCGCTGGAAGCCGGCGAAGTGACCGGCGGGACGAAATACCCGGCCGCTTCTTTTTCCCTGTTCGCCCCCACATCCTCAGGCGTTTTCGTCTGGTCGGTCAAGCCCGCCGAAAACACTGCCCAGGGAGGGATTATTGTCCGTCTATGGAACCAGACTCCGGACGATACGGCGTTCGGCCTCCAATTCGACGGCTTCGAGATCCTCGAGGCCCGAAGGACGACGTTGATCGAAACGCCCCTCGAATCCGCCTCCTTCCAAACCGACCTCGTTTCGGGAACGATTCCGGGCTTCGGGTGGCGGGCTTATCATCTTAAACTCAACGGGGACGAAGTCCTGGGAAAAGGGATCGGCCGGAAAAAAATCCGCTGAAGTCAGAACGAAATGAAAACTCCGGCGGAGCCGGAGACCCCGGAAAGGGTCCGGGGCTTATCGAAGATCCATCCATAGCGGGACTCGAGGCGAAATCCCCACTTTTTTCCAAGGACGACAAGAACCCCCGCGCCGACGTGGGCTTCGGAATCGAAACGTTCCTTGAAGGCAGGCGCCGGAAGATCGATGACGTAACCGTACCGGGACGTATAGGATGCCTCGCCGG
>CAYSGA010000223.1:0-4160 GCA_964430165.1 uncultured Eubacteriales bacterium | reverse complement strand
GTCCCGACCGAGCCGTATAACTATAAGAACCCGGACGAGCAACGGCTCGACCCGCATTCCGGCGAAATCCCCTACGAATGGGAACGGAAGGACGGCTGATCCGGATTTCCCACGGAGAGATCACCATGGCGAAAAAGAAAATCATTCCCGCGAAAAAAGTAATCCCAAAGGCCGCCCGAGCGGCTGCTCCGACGGCCCTCGAACGCTCCCTGAATGGAAAAACCATCCTCGTCACCGGGGGAGCCGGATTCATCGGCAGCAACTTCATCCGGATGATGCTCGGGAAATACGACAAAATCAAAATCGTCAACCTCGACAAGCTGACGTATGCCGGGAATTTGGAGAACCTGGCCGATTTCAAATGCGACCCGCGCCATGAGTTCGTCCATGGTGACATTCGCGACGCCAAGCTCGTGGCCGGTATCTTCGAACACGTTCAGGGCGTCGTTCATTTCGCCGCTGAAACCCACGTGGACCGGTCGATCGTGGATGCGGGGGAGTTCGTCCTGACCGACGTCTATGGGACATACGTCCTTCTCGAGGCCCTGCGGAAATCCCCTCAGGTCGAATTTTTCGTCCATATCTCCACCGACGAAGTCTACGGCAGCCGGGACAAAGGTTTTTTCAGGGAAACCGACCCCCTCAACCCCTCCTCGCCGTACGCTGCGAGCAAAGTCGGGGCCGACCGGATGGTCCAGGCGTATCACACAACGTACGGCTCGCCGGTCCTCATCGTTCGGCCGAGCAACAACTACGGTCCGTATCAATTTCCGGAAAAATTTATTCCCTTGTTCGCGACCCACGCCCTGGAGGGAAAAAACCTGCCGCTCTATGGAAAGGGCCGGAACGTCCGCGACTGGCTCCACGTCGAGGACAATTGCCGGGCGATCGAGCTGGTCGCCCGCCGGGGCGCGATCGGCGAGGCCTACAACATCGGGGCCAACGACGAGAGGATGAACATCGAGGTCGCCCGGCGGATCGTCAAGCTGGTCGGCGCCTCCAAGGACTTGATCAAGTTCGTCCCGGACCGTCTCGGCCACGACCGTCGGTATGCCGTCAACATCAATAAAATCAAGAAGTTAGGATGGAAACGGGAAATCGATTTCGAGGACGGGATCGTATCGACCGTGAAATGGTATGTCGACAATAAAGAGTGGTGGACGCGGATCAAAGAAAAAAGCGTCGAGTTCAAATCGTTCTACGAGAATTATTACAAGGACCGGAAATAAAGCCGGTATTTCGCTGTCCATATCCTTTACGAAAAAGGCTTGGGACGGCAATGAGATCATCCTCCGCCCCGGGGACCAGTCCCGTCGGTTCCCCCCATGCTCATGAAGTGTGAGCATGGGGCCCCCCTCCGCTATGGGGCTTGAGGACGATCCCATTGCCGTCCCAAACCTTTTTTCATTCAGTACCGTGGACAGCGAAACCCGGCGGATTTCCGGTCCTTTTCGTTTATCTCGCTAGAACATTTGAACTCGGTCGGGGGACAAATAAGAAATTCCGGGAAGACGATGGTCCGAAATAGCCGCATCGTCCTGATTCTGATATAATCCCGACAGATAATCCCATGTGCGGCGTCATCGGAATCTGGGCCAACGGACAAGCCTTCCGCGACCTTTACCAGGGGATGCTGGCCATTCAGCACCGGGGACAGGACTCGGCGGGAATGATCACGTATGACGGGCGGTTTCACACGAAGAAAGGCAACGGCCTGGTCCGGGACATTTTCGACGCCGACCACTCCGAACGCCTAACCGGAAATATCGGGATCGGCCACACCCGCTATCCGACGATCGGCGGCGGCCGGGGCGAAGACGCCCAGCCGTTTCAGCTGAATTCCCCCTTCGGCATCATCATGGCCCATAACGGAAACGTGGTGAATTACGCCGCCTTGAAAAAACATCTTTCCGAAAAACACCGCCGCCTTCTCAATTCGGACAACGATGTCGAAAGCATCCTCAACGTGTTCGGCGTCGCCTTGGAAAGCCAGAATCCCGCCGAGGTGACCCCCGAAAACGTGTTCCAAGCCGTTGAATCGGTCTTCCGGCAGGTCGTCGGGAGCTATTCCGTGGTCGCTTACATCGCCGGCCAGGGGATGGTGGCCTTCCGGGATCCCTACGGCATCAAACCGCTTGTCTGGGGCCAGCGTCGCGACGGCGTGATCCCGTCCTATGCCGTCGCGTCGGAAAGCGTGTCCCTCAACATCATGAATTTCGGAGATATCCTGGACGTCGCTCCCGGTTCGGTGATCTTTTTCGACCGCAACCGGGACATCCACATGAAGCGGATCTCCGTCAAACCCCATTCGCCGTGCCTGTTCGAGTGGGTTTATTTCGCCCGGCCCGATTCGGTCATCGACGGGGTCAACGTTTACCGGGCCCGAGTCCACCTGGGCGAACTCCTGGCCGATGAAATCCGTAAAACTGGGCTGCCGATCGACGTCGTCGTCCCGATTCCCGATTCGGCCCGGGAAGCAGCCATCGAAATTGCCCGGAAACTCAACCTGAAATATCGCGAAGCCCTGGTCAAAAACCGATACATCGGCCGGACGTTCATCATGCCGGCCGAAAACGACCGCCAAAGCACGGTCCGATTCAAACTCAATCCGATCGCCTCGGAATTCAAGGACCAAAACGTGCTCCTGGTCGACGACAGCATCGTCCGGGGCAACACGTCCCGGGCCATTATCGGGCTGGTCCGGGAATGCGGGGCCAAGAACGTCTATTTTGCTTCCTGTTCACCTCCGCTCCGCCATCCGTGCGTTTACGGAATCGATATGCAAACCCGGACGGAGTTTGTCGCCCGCGAACGTGATTTTGACGAAATCGCCAAGCGGATCGGGGCGGACAAGGTTATTTATCAGACGCAGGAAAACCTGATCAGAGCCGTCCGGATGGAAAATCCGAATCTCGGCCGGTTTTGCGCGGCCTGTTTCGACGGGAACTACGTCACGGGGGATGTGACCCCGGAAATGCTCAAGACCATTGAAGAAGAGCGCGGGCATCTGCGGGACGGCCAACTCGAGCTAAAAATTTTATAGTCAAAGAGGGAGGGCGATATGAACGTATTGATCACGGGAATCACCGGTTTCGCGGGCAGCCACCTGGCGGAGTACATCCTGGCTCATCATCCCGGCGTCAGGGTCCACGGGATCGTCCGCTGGCGGAGCCGGATGGAAAACATCGCCCCGCTCGTCCGGGCCGGGAAAATCACCCTCCATGAGGCCGACGTCAAGGACATGGGGTCTTTGCGAAAGGCGCTCGCCGCCGCCATTCCCGACCGGATCTTTCATCTGGCCGCCCAGAGTTACGTTCCGGCATCCTGGAAGCTTCCGGCCGAGACTTTCATGATCAACGCCGTCGGCCAGGTCAACCTGTTTGAGGCGGTCCTGGCGGAGGAAATCGAGCCGCGGATTCAAATCGCCGGCTCGAGCGAGGAATACGGGATGGTTTTACCCAACGAAGTCCCGATGAAGGAGACCAACGCGCTCCGCCCCCTTAGCCCCTACGCGGTCAGCAAGGTCGCCCAGGACCTCCTGGGTTTCCAATACTGGCAGAGCTACCGCCTGCATATCGTCCGGACGCGGGGCTTCAACCATACCGGGCCCCGGCGCGGGGAAGTCTTCGTCACCTCGAATTTCGCCCGCCAGATCGCGATGATCGAGAAGGGCCTCGCCCCGCCGGTCATCCGGGTCGGCAACCTCGAGGCCAAGCGCGATTTCACCGACGTCCGCGACACCGTCCGGGGATACTGGCTGGCCCTGGAGAAGGGCGAGCCCGGCGAAGTCTACAATATCGGCACCGGGAAGGCGATTTCGATGAAGGAGATGCTCGACATGCTGCTTTCGTTCAGCCCGGCCAAGGTCGAGATCCGGGTGGACTCCGACCGCCTGCGCCCGTCCGACGTTCAGATCCTTTGCGCCGACATCGCCAAGTTCAAGGCGGCCACGGGCTGGGTCCCGAAGATTCCCTTCGAGAAAACGCTGAAGGATCTCCTGGATTACTGGCGGGCCATCGTCTGAGCACCCGCCGCGACTATGGAAACACCATGATGTCCGCCTCTTCGAAACGATCGGGGAAGCCGCTCCGCGTCTTCATCACCGGGGCGACGGGTTTCGTCGGACGCCACCTCATCGCTTATCTCGAGGACCGGGAAAA
>CAYSGA010000222.1:0-4176 GCA_964430165.1 uncultured Eubacteriales bacterium | reverse complement strand
TGGAGAGTCCCGCTCCGCTCGTATCGGTAGACGGTCCCCAGTTCCGCCCAACGCAGAGGCAGGTCGCGGTAGGACCTCATCCTCGATTTGTAGATCTGGATGTGAAACGGGCAGTTCATCGGTTTCAGGTAATAATTCTGCCCGTCGATGTCCATCGGGGCGTACATGCTGTCCTTGTAAAAACCGAGGTGGCCGGAGGTCTGCCAGAGGCCTTCCCGGCCGATGTGCGGCGTGTACAAGACATCGTAGCCGCCGTCCCAGTGGCGGTTCCGCCAGTACTGCTCGATGATCGCCCGGATCCGGGCCCCGTTCGGGTGCCAGAGGATCAGCCCCGGGCCGAGTTCCTCGGTCGTGCCGAAGAGGTCGAGCTCGGCGCCGAGCCGGCGGTGATCGCGTTTTTTCGCTTCTTCAAGAAAATGGAGATAATCCTCGAGATCCTTGGCCGTCGGGAAGGCCGTTCCATAAATCCGCTGGAGCTGGACGCCCCGCTCGTCGCCCTTCCAATAGGCGCCCGAAACCGAAAGCAGCTTGAAGTGCCTGATCCGGCCGGTCGAGGGCAGATGCGGCCCCAGGCAGAAATCGGCGAAACCGTCCTGGCGGTAAACGGAAACGACGTCGCCGCCTTTTTCCCGGACGAGTTCCACCTTAAGCGATTGTCCGCGGCCTTCAAAAAAGCGGACGGCTTCGGCTTTCGGGAGCATTTCCCGGACGATGGGAGCGTCGGCTGCCGCGATCTCCCGCATCCGGGCCTCGATGGCCGCCAGGTCGTCGGAGGAAAAAGGCTCGTCCCGGAGAAAATCGTAGTAGAAGCCGTTTTCCACGGCCGGTCCGATCCCGGCCTGGGTTCCCGGAAACAGGTCCAGGACGGCGTGGGCGAGAAGGTGGGCGGTGCTGTGGCGCAGGGTCTCCAACTCCGCCTCCGCCTCGTTTTTCGATTTTTCCTTAATCATCTCAATCGTCCCATTTCCTGAAGACAGAAGGCCTGCCACATGCCCTTTGCCGGATGACGAACCCCTCTTCTATGGAGAACGGCCGGCCCGGTCATCATCACAAAACGGCCGGCGTCGTGAACGGCGAAAACGGCTTCTGTCTCATCGAACTCCGCTTGCGACTTCGACAATGGTGGTAGGCGCGGAGGGGATTGAACCCACGGCCTCTTCCGTGTCAGGGAAGCGCTCTCCCACTGAGCTACGCGCCTATATCCGTCGCTGAAGCCCAACCATATTAATGAAATCAGGTCTCAAGGTCAATAAGAAGCGTCCGGCCGGGACTTCTCCGAAAATTTCGACAGTGATTCTTTCGCTGAGAAGGCGGAATCTCTGATGGCCGCGAGTGCCTCCCAGAAGCCGCATAGCGGAGGGGGGCCCCGTTTCGGGGGGAACCGACGGGACTGGTTCCCGCGGCTGGCGGGAGGTACTCAAGGCCATCGGAGATTCTGCATTGCCTATCCCAAGCGTCCTTCGGTATAATCCGGGCATGATCGGGATCCTGTCGGATTCCCACGACAATCTGGACGCGGTCCGGAGGGCGGTCCGGTTTTTCCGGAACTCCGGCTGCGGCCTCGTCATCCACGCCGGGGATTTCGTCGCCCCTTTTTCGGCCCAGATCCTGGGGGAAATCGGGTGCGCCGTCAAGGCCGTTTTCGGCAACTGTGACGGGGAAAAAGAGGGGCTAAAGGCAATGATCGGACCGTTTGGGGCGATCCGCAAAGCCCCCTTCGTCGTTTCCCATGAGGGGAAAAAGATCGCCATCACCCACCTCGACGGCCCGGTGAAGGCGCTTTCGGCGGGCCGGGAGTACGATCTCATCGTCTTCGGCCATACCCACCGGCCGGAAATCCGGAGGGTTGGAAATACCCTTATCGTCAATCCGGGCGAAGCGGGCGGCTGGGTGACGGGGCGGAGTACGCTCGCTCTTTATGATCCGGCGCAGAGAACGGCGGAAATCGTCTCCTTTTAACATGTCCCACTCGGTTCCCAACCGGCAAAAGCCCATCTGGAAGCAGATCCGCAAGCCCATTCCTCCTCCAGGCCGCCCCCAAACGACCCGAAAAGGCAAAAAAGCATACAGCCGCAGGGATAAATCCTGGAAAACGGACGTCTCTTAATCACCCCGCCCGCCCGTTTTTTGTTCTTTCTCCCTAACAACGGCCACCCGGCTGATCCCAGGCGCTCAAGATAAGCGGGAAAGAGGCCGTAATCAGGCCAGCGGCTAGGAAAATCGAATAGAATCGATCCTTCCAAAGCCCCGTCCGGGCTGATTTCTGCCTAGCCCCGTGTGTTGATTAGCCGGGGCGTCTGATGTATACTTACCCCTTATTTTTTTAAAACTTAGGGTTCGATTTTTTAGGGAAGGAGTAGTTTCGATGAAAAACGTCATTATTATGGGCGCGGCGGGCCGCGATTTCCACAACTTCAACACCTACTTCCGCGACAATCCGAATTTCAAGGTTGTCGCCTTCACCGCCACCCAGATCCCCGACATCGCCGGCCGCAAATACCCGGCCGTCCTGGCCGGAAAAATGTACCCGGATGGAATCCCGATCTTCCCCGAGGAAGAACTGGACGACCTGATTAAAAAACACAACGTTTCCAAAGTCTATTTTTCCTACAGTGACACCGCCCACGAATACGTCATGCACCGGGCCTCCCAAGTCCAGGCGGCGGGGGCGTCGTTCATCCTTCTCGGCCCGAACGACACGATGGTTAAAAGCACCAAACCCGTTATCTCCATTTGCGCCGTCCGGACGGGATGCGGGAAAAGCCAGACGACCCGCAAAGTCGGCGGCATCCTCAAGGCCAAGGGCCGCAAGGTGGCCGCCATCCGGCATCCCATGCCCTACGGCGATTTGGCCGCCCAGAAGGTCCAACGGTTTGCCACTTACGAGGACCTGGCCAAACACGAATGCACGATCGAGGAACGCGAGGAATACGAGCCCCATATCAAGGCGGGGATCATCGTCTACGCGGGCGTCGATTACGAAGCCATTCTCCGGGAAGCGGAAAAAGAGGCCGACGTTATCCTCTGGGACGGCGGCAACAACGATTTTCCCTTCTATAAATCCGACCTCGAGATCGTCGTCGTCGACCCCCACCGGGCCGGCCATGAGCTCCTCTATTATCCCGGCGAGACGAATTTCCGCCGGGCCCATGTCCTCATCATCAATAAGATGGACACCGCGCCCCAAGCCGGCGTCGATACGGTCCTCGCAAACATCAAGAAATTCAACCCGACCGCAGTCGTGATCAAGGCCAACTCCCCCACCCGGGTGGAAAACGGCGAACAAATCAGGGGCAAGCGCGTCCTGGTCATCGAGGACGGACCGACCGTCACCCACGGCGGCATGCCCTACGGTGCGGGCGTCGTCACCGCCGAGAAATTCGGCGCGGCCGAACTCGTTGACGCCCGGCCTTTCGCGGTTGATTCCATCGCCGCGACCTATGCCAAGTATCCCCACATGGTCAAGATCCTGCCGGCCATGGGCTACGGCGACAAACAGGTCGCCGATCTGGCCGCGACCATCGAAAAGGCCGACTGCGACCTGATCATCAGCGCCACGCCCATCGACCTGAACCGGTTGATTAAAACACGCAAGCCGATGCTTTCGGTCGGCTATGACCTGGAGGAAATCGGCTCGCCGACGCTTGCGGACGTCCTGGCGAAATTCTAAGCCGACGAACACCGCCGATGTCCGCCGCCAAGCGCCGCCTCGCCCTGATCGCCTTCGGAGGGAACGCCCTTCTCTCCGAAAAGCAGAAAGGCACGCAGGAAGAGCAGATCGAGAACGCCGAGCAGGCCGCCCGCCTGATGGCCGCCGTCGTCCGCAAGGGCTACGAGCTGATCATCGTTCACGGCAACGGTCCCCAGGTCGGCAATCTTCTCATCCAGCAGGAAGCGGCGGCCGGTCCCATTCCCTCTTATTCTCTCGACATCTGCAACGCCATGACCGAGGGGAGCATGGGCTACATGCTCGAACGGGCTCTGGTCAACGAATTCCGGCGCCATTCCGTCGACAAGGAAGCCACCACCGTGGTCACGATGGTCCTGGTCGATAAAAACGACCCGGCCTTCGTCCAACCGACCAAACCGGTCGGGCCGTTCTACACCGCCGACCGGGCCAAGGATTTGATGAGCGAAAAAAGCTGGACGATGGTCGAGGACGCCGGCCGCGGCTGG
>CAYSGA010000221.1:0-4179 GCA_964430165.1 uncultured Eubacteriales bacterium | reverse complement strand
GTTTTCGAGGCCTTGTTCAAGGCCGAAGCGAAAGTCCACGGCGAAACGCTCGACCGCGTCCATCTCCACGAGGCCGGGGCCGACGACGCCCTCGTCGACATCCTCGGCGCCTGCTGGCTGGCGGAAACCCTGGGCGTCGGCGAATTTTACTGTTCGCCCCTCAACGTCGGCGCGGGTTCAATTCGGACCGCCCACGGCATCCTCCCGGTCCCGCCGCCGGCGGCGGCGGAGCTTCTCCGCGGGATACCCGTCTATTCCGCCCACGCTCAAACCGAACTCGTCACCCCGACCGGGGCCGCCCTGGTCAAAACGCTCGTTTCGAAATACATGCCGTTTCCGGAACTTACCTATGACCGGATCGGCTGCGGCGCCGGCGGCCGGGACCTGGGGACCCTCCCCAACATCCTCCGCGCCTTTTACGGCGACCGGAATAATTTCACCCCGGACAAACGCGTCTATCTCGTGGAGGCGGCGATCGACGACGCCAATCCCCAGGTCCTCGCAGCGTTCATGGACCGGGCGCTGGAGAAAGGGGCCCTCGACGTTCATCTCACTCCGGTCGTTATGAAAAAAAACCGGCTGGGGACGAAATTGACGCTGCTTGTCGAGTCGGCCGCCCTCGAGTCTCTGATCGCCGCCGTTTTCACGGAAACCAGTTCCATCGGTCTTCGTTATTTCCCGGTGGAGAGGCGGGCGCTCGTCCGCCGGATCGAGACCGTCCGGGTGGACGGCCGGCCCGTGCGGGTCAAAACGGCCCTCCTCGACGGCCGGCCGATCAACGTCCAGCCGGAATACGAGGATTGCCTCGCCCTTTCCAAGGCGAAAAAACTGCCCCTCAAGGACGTCCTGCGGCGGGCGGCCGAAGCCGCCGGCGCGCTCCTCAAAGGATGAAAATCCCATGACCCCGAAACCCAAAACCAAGGGGATGGACCTTCGGAAAATCGAACGGGGCGTCCGCCTGATTCTCGACGGCGCGGGCGAAGACCCGGACCGGCCGGACCTGCGCGGCACGCCCCGGCGGGTCGCCCGGATGTATGCCGAAATCCTCGGCGGCCTCCACGAAAGCCCCGAGGCGCATCTCCGGGCCGTCCACGAGGAGCGCCACGACGAGATGGTCCTGATCAAGAACATTCCCCTTTATTCGATGTGCGAGCATCACATGCTCCCGTTCGCCGGAGTCGCCCACGTCGCCTACATCCCCAAGGGCGGCCGGATCGTCGGCATCTCGAAAATCGCCCGGGTGGTGGAAACGCTTTCCCGGCGCCTCCAGGTCCAGGAGCGGCTGACCAAACAGGTCGCCGATATCATCATGAAGCACCTGGACCCGCTCGGGGTCATCGTCGTGATCGAGGCCGAGCACATGTGCGTGTCCATGCGGGGGGCCAAGAAACCCAAGTCCATCACCGTCACCTCGGCCGTTCGCGGGATGTTCCGGACGCATTCGGTGACCCGCCTCGAAGCTATTTCCCTGATCCGGGGAGGATTTTCCAGTGGCCAAGAAGTCTAAGCCCCCGTTTTACGTCACGACGCCGATTTACTACGTCAACGACGTTCCCCACATCGGCCACGCCTATACGACGATCATCGCCGACACCCTGGCCCGGTTCATGAAGATGAACGGCCGGGACGTCTTCTTTCTCACCGGCACGGACGAACACGGCCAGAAGGTGGAAAAGGCGGCCGCCGAGCACGGCGTCGACCCGCGGGCCTGGGCGGACAAGGTCGTCGTCCGGTTTTTCGACCTCTGGAAAGCTCTCGACTGCGAGCCCGATTTTTTCATCCGGACGACCATGGAGGCCCACGAAAAAGGCGTCCAGAAGCTGTTTAAAATCCTCCTCGACCGGGGCGACATTTACAAGGGCAAATACAAGGGATGGTATTGCGTTTCGGATGAGAATTTCCTCACCGAGGACGTCGCTCCGGACGCGGACGGGACGAAAACCTGCCCGGATTGCGGCCGGAAAGCCCAGGTCGTTTCCGAGGAAACGTATTTCTTCCGTCTTTCCGCCTATCAGCAAAAGCTGCTCGATCATTACCGGGACCATACGCAGTTCGTCCGGCCCCAAAGCCGGATGAACGAAGTCACGAGTTTCGTCCGCGGCGGGCTCAAAGACCTGAGCATCACCCGGACGACGGTCAAATGGGGCGTCCCGGTTCCCGGCGACCCGGCCCATACGATTTACGTCTGGTTCGACGCCCTGCACAATTACGTGACCGGTATCGGCTACGACCGGGATCCGGCCCTGTTCGAAAAATTCTGGCCGGCCTCGGTCCACCTGATCGGCAAGGACATCCTCCGCTTCCACGCCGTGTTCTGGCCGGCCTTCCTCATGGCCTCCGGCCTGCCTCTGCCCGAATGCGTCTTCGGCCACGGCTGGTGGCTGAAGGACGAGGCCAAGATGTCCAAGTCGAAGGGCAACGTCCTGGACCCTTATGTTCTCATCCGGGCGATGGGCCCCGACCCGGTCCGGTATTTTCTCCTGCGGGAAGTCCCGGTGGGGCTGGACGGAAATTTCAGCCACGAGGGATTCATCCACCGGGTCAATTCCGACCTGGCCAACGACCTGGGAAACCTCGTCAGCCGGACCCTGACCATGATCCGCAATTATTTCCAGGGAACGATCCCCCCACCCGCCCCGGAGAACCCGCCCGACGTGGAGATCCGGAAGGCTTTCGAGGAAATGAAGGAACGGGCGGTCGCCCAGTACGAATCCTACGCCCTGAACAAGGCCCTGGAGGAAATCTGGGCCTTCGTCACGGTCGTCAACAAATACCTGGCCGACAACGCCCCGTGGAAACTCGCCAAAGACCCGGTCCTGCGGCCGCGGCTAGCCCGCGTGCTCTATCAGGCGGCGGCGGCCATTCGGGGCACCGCCGCGCTGGTCGCCCCGGTCATGCCCGGCTCGGCCCGGAAGATGTGGGAATTTCTCGGCGAACCCGGACGGATCCAGGACGTCCGGTTCGACAACCTGAATTTCGATGATTTAAAAATCGGGCAAGCGATGAAGGAACCGACGCCGCTGTTTCCGCGCGTGGACCTGAAGGCGTTTCTGGCCGACGAACCGGAAACCGGAAAGGATCAACCCATGAACGAACTCAAATCCCCAACCGCCGGTCAACCGGCCGTCATCACCTACGACGAATTCGCCAAATTGGAATTGCGGGTCGCCCACGTTCTCGAGGCGGTCAAGGTCGAGGGCGCCAAAAAGCTCCTGAAACTCAAGATCGACCTGGGGACGGAACAGCGGCAGATCGTGGCCGGCGTAGCCGAATCCTACACGCCCGAACAACTGGTGGGGAAAAAATTCATCGTCATCGCCAACCTGCAGACCGCGGTCATCCGCGGGGTCGAATCGCAGGGCATGTTGCTGGCGGCCGTTTCCGGCGACAAGTCGGCCATTCCCTTTTTTGAAGAGGATGTGCCGGCCGGGGCAAAGGTGAAGTAGGCCGGGCTCAGGACAGAAACGGCGCGAGTCCCTCGGTCGGGATCGCGCCTTCGCGGAGAATTTTCGGCGGACTCACGGTCACGTCGACGATCGTGCTCGACAGCCCGCCGATCGTCCGGCCGGCGTCGATGATCGTCACGTCCCGGTCCTTAAAATCCCGGCTGAGTTTGAACGGATCGGCGCTTTCTCCGTTGCCCGACCGGTTGGCGCTCGTCGCCGTCAAGGGGACTCCCAAGTCCTTTAAAAAATCCCGGAGCCAGGCCATTCCCGGAACACGGACGCCGATCGTGTCGTTCGGCCCCAGCAATTCCGGCGGAAACATCGGGCGGGCGCGGACGATGAGCGTCAGCGGACCCGGCCAGAATTGCCGGATCAGGTCGAAGAAGACGCGGGGAAGATGCTCGCCGAAGGATAGGACCGCGTCCACGTCCGCGGCCACGATGGACAGCGGTTTTCCCCGGTCGCGCTCCTTGAAGGCGTAGACTTCCTTCACGCCGTCGGGGGAAAAGGCGTTCGCCCCCAGTCCGTAAAAAGTTTCCGTCGGAAAAATGACCAGGCGGCCGGCGAGAATCTCATCGCGGATTTTTCGCACGGGCTCCGGGTCATATTTCCCCGGGTCGACGCGGACGACTCGCAACGACATCGCTCGAACGATTATCCGCCGGGACGACCTTTTAGAACCAGTAGTTGAGCCCGAGCGAGAATTGAAACCCGCCGGCGTCGATCGGCTCGA
>CAYSGA010000220.1:0-4207 GCA_964430165.1 uncultured Eubacteriales bacterium | reverse complement strand
AATCCTTTGCGAATCCGGCGCGGATCTTGAGCCGAAATTGCGGGCCCTCGGCGTAAGTTTTTAATTTTAAAAAACGCTTGACAGCGGTTAACGAAAAGTTTATCGTGGCTCCATAAATACAACATGTTGTATTTATGGAGGCGAAGCGACACAATATATAGGCACATGGGCGTGCCGATTATTCGTTTCTTGTGGCTCTCGCCGGCGTTCATATGAGGAGGAGAGTCGTCGATGAACTCAAGAGTTATTACCCGGATCAAGAAACGGGACGGGGAAATAGTTGATTTTACCCAGGACAAAATTACCAACGCCATTTTCAAGGCGTTGAAATCGCAGGGCATCGACGACTATGCCCAGGCCAAAACCGTATCGGATATCGTGACGTTCGTTCTCGAGGACAAGTTCGGCGGGTACACCGTTCCCTCCGTCGAGCAGATCCAGGATATGGTTGAACACGTCCTGATGAAACGGGGATACCTCGAGGTCGCCAAATCCTACATCCTCTACCGACAGCGCCACAAGAGCATCCGCGAGGCCAAGCAGACCGGAGTCAACCTCGAGCGGCTGATTAAGGATTACATCGACGACCACGATTGGAAGATCCGGGAAAACTCCAACGAGGGGACCATGAGCTTCTCCGGGCTCAACGCCCGGATCTCGGGCGAGGTCCTCTCCAATTTCGCCCTGAACCAGATTTACGGCGAGCACATCAAGAAAGCCCATCTGGAAGGGGACTTCCACATCCACGACCTGTCCTACCCGATCGTCGGTTACTGCGCCGGCTGGTCGCTCGAAAACCTCCTCCGCAAGGGATTCGGCCACGTCCCCAACCAGGTCCACTCCGCCCCGGCCAAGCACCTGGAGACGGCCACCCTCCACATGGTCAACTACATCGGGACGATGCAGGGCGAGTTCGCCGGGGCCCAGGCCTTTTCGAGCGTCGACACGCTGCTCGCGCCGTTTGTCCGGGCCGACAAACTCACCTTCGACCAGGTCCGCCAGGACATCCAGAAGCTCATCTACGGGTTGAACGTCCCCTCCCGCTGGGGCTGGCAGACGCCGTTCTCCAACCTGACATTTGACTGGATCGTCCCAGCCGACCTGGCCCCGAAGAAGGCGATCGTCGGCGGGCGGGAGATGGATTTCACCTACGGCGACCTCCAGGCCGAGATGGACACGATCAACCGGGCTTTCCTCGAGCTCATGGTCGACGGCGACCACCAGGGCCGGGTGTTCACCTTCCCCATCCCGACGTACAACCTGACCCGCGACTTCAACTGGGACTCGCCCAACGCCAAGCTTCTTTTCGAAGTCACGGCCAAGTATGGCATCCCGTACTTCCAGAACTACATCGGGACGAACATGAACCCGGGGGACATCCGGGCGATGTGCTGCCGTCTCAACCTCGATCAACGGGAGCTCCTGCGCCGCCCGGGCAACATGTGGGGCCCCGGCGACTCGACCGGGTCGATCGGCGTCGTGACGATCAACCTCAACCGCCTCGGCTACGTCAGCAAGACGCCCGATGAGTTTAAAACCCGCCTCCGCGAATTGATGGACATGGCCAAGGAATCGCTCGAGGCCAAGCGCGAGATCGTCAACAACATGCTCAAGCGCGGCATCATGCCCTACACCAAGGTTTATCTCGGCCATTTCAACAACCATTTTTCGACGATCGGCATCTGCGGCATGCACGAGGCCTGCCTCAATCTCATGGGGAAGGGGATCGGGACGCCGGAAGGCCAAGAGTTCGCCATCGAGATCCTCAACTTCATGCGCGACGCCCTGAAGGAATTCCAGAACGACACGGGGAACCTTTACAACCTGGAGGCTACCCCGGCCGAATCCACGTCCTACCGGCTGGCCCGTCTCGACAAGCAGAAATTCCCCCAGATCATCACTTCGGGCACGGACAAGCACCCGTACCTGACCAATTCCACCCAGCTCAATGTCGACGCGACCCGGGATGTGTTCGAGGCCCTCAAGCACCAGGAGACGGTCCAGACGCTCTACACCGGGGGGACGATCTTCCACACCTTCCTCCCCGAGGCCATCGACGGCGAGACCTGCCGCAAGCTTGTGAAGAAAATTTCCGAAACCCGGATCCCGTATTTCAGCATCACTCCGACCTTCAGCGTCTGCGAGAACCACGGGTATCTCAAGGGGGAGAGGCCGATCTGCCCGGACTGCGGGACGTCGACCGAGGTGTTTTCCCGGATCGTGGGCTACCTGCGGCCTCTCAAGACCTGGAACGACGGGAAACAGGCGGAATTCGCCGATCGGACGCCGTACACGGCGATCGGGTAAGGAGGCCCGGACCGTGGACTATGTCCTGTTTACTCATCCGAACTGCCAGAAGTGCGAGGACATGAAGGCCGCGCTCAAGGAAGCGGCGATCGCGATGGAAGTCCAGGACGTTGCCGAAAAAGAAGGCCGGGTGCGGATCCGGACGTTTCTCCCCCAGGTCAAACGCGACATCCAGGGCGCGATCATCCTTCCGACCCTCGTCTGCCGGGACGGAGACCGGGTCGACGCGGTGCTCAACACCCGGGAGGAACTTTCCGCGTGGTTGCGATCAAAGGACTAGTAAAGTTCGCCCCCAAGGATTTCCCCGGGTTCATCGCCTCGACGATCTTCCTGCCGGGCTGCTCCTTCCGCTGTCCCTACTGTCATAACGCGGAGCTGGTCTTGAAGCCGGAGACCCTGGCCGATGTTCCCCTCGACCTTTTTTGTGCCTTCCTGGATTCCCGAAAAAACTGGCTCGAGGGCATCTGTGTTTCGGGCGGCGAGCCGCTTCTCGAACCGGAGATCGAGGGATTGCTCGCGGTGATCAAGGAACGGAATCTCCTGGTCAAAATCGACACCAACGGCTCGCAGCCGGGTCGGCTTGAAAAACTGATCGCGGCCGGCCTGGTGGATTGGATCGCCATGGACGCCAAGGCGCCGCTTGAGCGGTATGCCGAGGTCGTCCGGGCGCCCGTCGACCCCGCCATGATCGCCCGGAGCGCGGAGATCGTCCGGAAATCCGGCCTGCGCCACATTTTCCGGACGACGGTCGTTCCCGGGCTGGTCGGGGAGGATGACGTCCGGAAAATCGGCGAATGGCTGTACGGCGCGCCGCTTTACCGGATCCAGGCCTTTTTCCCGCTCCGGACTCTCGACCCGTCGTTCCAGTCGGTCCAGCCTTTTTCCCGCGAGGAACTTGAGCGGATGGCGGCCGCTGCCCGGCCTTCTTTCGGCGACGTGAAGGTCGAGGGGATTTAGCCCGGCCCGATTCCGAAAACGAATCCCACTCCGCTTTGTCCGCCGTTGATCTGGCCTTCGCTCCCTCGTCCGGTTCTTCACGGCTTTTCTCACCAGTCCGGCTCGGCTCCGATGGAACTCGCACTCCTCCCCTCAATCCAACGGCTGAAGGAAGGAGTGCTCAAACATCATCGTTCGGCCTGGGCTTTGCCAGGTCCTCGTGCTCGGTCGGCCTTGCCGACAAGTACCGGATTCTTCCGATCCGGCTTTCCTCGCCGTACTGTTCAAAAAGCCTAAACCGGACATGTTCGCTCAGGCCAGGCCAACGGCCGATTTGACGGAGATAGTTTGCGGGGATTATGGGGGCTGGCCACAAAGACCGGTTTACGGGCGTATGAGGGGGGAAGAAATCGGGGACAGGTTCGGAATTCATAAAACTGAGACGCCTTTCACCCAATTTTCCGGGCGTGAATTCCGAACCTGTCCCCGATTTCATCCCAGAAGATGGGACTGGCGGGATTACCGCGGTCAATATATACTCTTCCGAGCCGTAAGCGATTATCACGGCGGGAATAAGATCGGGAGAATCGATCATGGAACTGAAGGTCAAGAAAATACACCCCAAGGCGAAGCTTCCGGTTTATGGCCACCCCGGCGACGCGGGGATGGATTTGTTCGCCTGCGTCGACCGAACCCTGGCCCCGGGCGAGCTTTACGCGGTTCCCACCGGCATTCAAATGGCGATTCCCCGCGGGTCGGTCGGCCTGATCTGGGATAAAAGCGGCGTTTCCCTCAAGGGCGTCCATCGCCTGGCCGGGGTCGTTGACGCCGGCTACCGGGGCGAAGTCCAGGTCGTCCTGGTCAACCTGGGTCGGGACCCCTTTAAAATCAAGGCGGGGATGAAAATCGCTCAGATGCTCATCCAGACCGTTTCCACCGTCGAAATCCGCGAATCCGATTCGCT
>CAYSGA010000219.1:0-4241 GCA_964430165.1 uncultured Eubacteriales bacterium | reverse complement strand
TGGTTTTGACCCCGTCTTTTTCCGGGACGAAATTCAAATTCCACTGGTCCCGTTGATATCCGGGCAACGTGGAGAATTTGATTTCGGCCATCAACCGGCCCTGGGCGTCGATAATCTTCAGCTGGGGCCTTTCCTTGGGAGCGGTTTTGGCATAGAACGTCAGGTTCAGGCCGGCAGGTGGATTTTTGGCGGCGAACGGGGCTCGCGAATATCCCTCCCGAACGGAAGAGAAGAAATATCGGTTCGCCGGCCGGACGGAGAAGAGATGGCCGGCGCTTTCCCTGACTTCGGGCGTCGACTCCTGGAGGAAGCCGATGTCGTCCATGATCCAGACGCCCCGGCCGTGGGTCCCGATGATCAAGTCGTTGTCCCGCCGATGGACGGCGATGTCATGGACGGCCACGGTCGGGAGGTTCTTCTTCAGGGAAAACCAAACCGATCCCCCATCCAGCGAGGCGAAGACACCGAATTCCGTTCCGGCGAAAAGCAACCGGGGATTGCGCGCGTCCTCACGGACGACATGAACCCAGCCGAAGGCGGGGAGGTTTCCCTTGAGGGATTTCCAAGTCCGGCCAAAATCTTTGGTCTGATAGAGATAAACGCCCGTGTCACCCGTGCGGTGCCCGTCGAAAGCCGCAAATGCGGTCCCCGCGTCAAAATGGGAAGCTTCGACCCGGGAACACCATGTGTTCGGCGGAAGACCCGGGACGGCCCGGACCGTGTTCGTCCATGTTTTCCCGCCGTCTCGCGTAACCTGGACGTTTCCGTCGTCCGTCCCGACCCAGATGATGCCGGACGAGACGGGCGATTCGGCGATCGAGGTGATCGTGCAGTGGCTTTCGGCGCCCGAATTGTCGGGGGTGATCGGTCCCCCTGAATCCTTGAGCTTGGCCGGGTCGTTGGTCGTCAAGTCCGGGCTGACGACCTCCCAGGTCCGCCCCTGGTCGGGCGACCGGAGAAGAAACTGGGCTCCGCAATAAACGGTCCGGGAATCGTGGGGAGACAGGTGAATCGGCGAATTCCAATTATACCGGTAGGCCGGTTGGTCGAGGGGGGCTTCGGGGCGGATGCCGTTGGCCCGATTGATCCGCCGGTCAAACCGGGTGATCCCGTTGACCTGGGAATTGGAATAGACGATGTTCGAATCGTTCGGATCGGGCCGGGCGAAAAATCCGTCCCCCCCGGCGAGGATGAACCAATCCTCGTTCCGGACCCCACCGGCGTCAAGCGAAGCGCTCGGGCCGCCCCAGGTGTTGTTGTCCTGCAGGCCGCAGTAGACGAAATAGGGCTTTTGAAAATCGTACCCGACCTGGTAGACCTCGGCAGCGTCGATGCTCTGGACGGGGTCCCAAGTTTTGCCGCCGTCCCAGGAGATGTCGATGCCCCCGTCGTTGCCCTCGATCAGGTGAAGCGGGTTGGCCGGGTCGATCCACAGGGAATGGTGGTCGGAGTGCGTGCCGCCGCCGATGCCTTGGAAATGCCGGCCGCGGTCCTTCGAAACGCTCAATCCAGTGGCCAGGACGTAGAGTTTCTCATCATCGGACGGGTCAACCCGGATCTGGCTGTAATAGAACGGCCGGTTGGCGACCCAGTTGTAGACATCGGTCGGGCACGTCCGCACCCAGGTCTCGCCCCGGTCGTCGGACCGGAAAATGCCCCCATCCTTGGCTTCGACGACGGCATAGACGATGCCGGGATTGGACCGCGAGGTGTCGAGGCCGATCCGGCCGAGCACGCCTTCCGGCAGGCCCTTGGTCGTTTTCGTCCACGTCTCCCCGCCGTCGGTTGAACGGTAGAGGCCGCTGCCTTTGCCGCCGCTCGTGTAGATCCAGGGAAGTCGGCGGTGTTCGTAAGCGGATGCGTACAGGATCCGGCTGTCGGACCAATCGGCGGCCAGATCCGCGACACCCGTGTTCTCATCGATATAAAGCGTCTTTTTCCACGTCTTCCCCCCGTCGATCGTCTTGAACACGCCGCGTTCGGGGTTTGCGTTCCAAAGAGAACCCATGGCCGCGACGAACACGATGTTGGGATCTCCCCTGTTGATCAAAACGCGGCTGATGTGCCGGGTTTCCCGCAGGCCCTGGTTTGTCCATGTTTTCCCGCCGTCGGCCGACCGGTAAACACCGTCGCCGAGGGTGACCGAATTTCGGCAAGTCGCTTCGCCCGTCCCGACCCAGACGATGTCCGGGTGGGTCCGGGAGACCGCAAGGTCGCCTACGGAGACGGTGTTTTCTTTATGAAACACGGGCGTCCAGGTCGTTCCGGCGTTTTCCGATTTCCATACTCCGCTCGGACCGATCGCGGCGTAGATGATCCAGGGCTTGGCTTCGACCGCTTCGATGTCCGTGGTCCGCCCTCCAGGGACGGCCGGGCCGATCGCCCGCCAGGAAAACGGGCGAAGAAGCTCTTCCATCGGAGCGACGGATTGCGTCGCGCCGAAAGAGACGAGAATTCCGCCAAGACCGAAAACGACGAAAAAAAATCTTATCGCGCGGGATCGGTGAATCTTCATGGATGGGTCTCCCTTCCCAAGGTAGCTCTTCATTCGTTTTTTACGTATGATTCATTATAGAATACGTAGGGACGCATCGCTAGTTTAAATGTTTTGCTTTCGGGCGATGATCCAAGGAGAAGATGAATGAACCGGAAAATTCTTGTCGGTTTCCTCGGCATTTTGATTTCAGCGGCCGCGGCCTTCGGGCAAATCCCGGCTGAAAAACCGGCCGCCGTCTACCATAAACCGGCCGAAGTTGTCGCCGCCTTGAAGGATTTCTCGGCTCGGTATTCCGCCCTGGTCCGCCTGGAATCCATCGGGAAAAGCGCCGGAGGCCGGGAGATCCAAATCCTGCGCCTTGCCGGGCGGGACCAGGCGACCAAGTCGGCGCCCGAAGCGCGTCCGGCCGTTTTAATTTCCGCAGGTCTCGAAGGCGGCCACGTCGTCGGGACGGAGGCCGCCCTTCGTCTGGCCGGGAAACTTCTCGAGGGATACGCGAAGGGCGGGAAAATTGCCGCCCTTCTTGACAACCGGACGATCTATGTCGCTCCCCTCCTTAATCCGGACGGCGCGGAAGCGTATTTCGGAGCGGTCCGCACCGGGCGTTTCGTCAATGCCCGTCAGGTCGACGAGGACGCCGACGGAATCGCCGACGAGGACGGTTTCGAGGATCTGGACAAGGACGGCGCGATCACCCGGATGCGGGTGAAAGACCCCGAGGGCCGGTACATTCCCGATCCCAAGGAGCCCCGGCTCCTGCGGCTCGCAGACGCAAGTAAAGGGGAAAAAGGGATCTACAAGGTTTATCCCGAGGGAATCGACACCGACGGCGACGGCGAATACAACGAGGACCCGCCCGGCGGCGTCCAACTGAACCGGAATTATCCTCACGACTTCGAATATTTTGTCAAAACGGCCGGCCTTTACCCGGTTTCCGAACCGGAAACGGCGGCCTTGCTGAAATTCATGACGGATCATCCTCAAATCGGGCTGGTTTTGAATTTTTCTTCTGAAAACACCATCCTGAACCGGCAGCAAACCGGCCAGGCCAAACCGGGGTCCGACAAGGTCAAGCTTATCAAGGAGATGGCCGGGTATATCGGGCTCGAGGCCGACAAGGAATACACTCTTAAGGAAATCGCGGAAGCGGCCACCGCCTCCGGGCTCGGCGGCGGGATGACGATTACCGAGGATATGGTGGCCGGTTTTCTCGGCCAGGGCGCGGCCGTGGAGATTGACAAGGCTGATCAGCCGATTCTGGACGCCGTGGAGAAGGATTACAAGGAAATCCTCAAAACGGCCAAGATGGAAGGCCTGGAGAAACACGCCCGCGGCGCGGGCAAGGGTTCGTTCGCCGCCTACGTTTATTTCCAGTACGGCGTCCCGGTTTTCTCGGCCGACCTCTGGCAGGTTCCGGAACCGAAAAAGGAAGAGCCGGCGGATAAGCTCACGGCGGATAAGCTCAAGGAAATGACCGCCGATCAGTTCCTGGCCTTGGGCGAGGAAAAAATCAGCGCCTTCCTGAAAGACGCCGGCGCGCCGCCGAATTTCAACGGCAAGATGCTGATGGAGATGGTCAAGTCCGGAAAGATCACGACTGCCAAGATGGGCGAAATGATGGCCCAAATGCCCAGGAAGCCCGGGGCCGGGGATGAAGATCATCCCGATGCTTACAAGCTCAAATGGGCTGAGACGGTTCTGGCCGGCCGCGGCTTCACGAACTGGGCGCCGTTCAAGCACCCGC
>CAYSGA010000218.1:0-4242 GCA_964430165.1 uncultured Eubacteriales bacterium | reverse complement strand
GCTGGACGGCAGGGTCTGGTCATTCCGCGACGTCACCGAGAAAAAACTCGCTGAGAAGGAAATTATTAACCTGAACAGGCTTTATGCAATGCTAAGCCAGACTAACCAGTCCATCGTGCGGATGCAAACCCGCGATGAGTTGTTTAAAGAGGCGTGCCGAGTCGCCATCGATTATGGAAAATTCTGTTTGGTCTGGATTGGTTTATACAGTTCCGATCAGGATAAAATCATTCCGTATTCATGGGCCGGGAAAGAGATTGGATTTTTTGAGAATGAACTTTCGAACACACCTCGGGAACTGATTGATTCATTGCCGTGGATCCGCGCTTTTCACGAAAATCAAACCGTAGTGATCAATGACGTAGCCGTTGACCCCAACTGCGAATATTGGCGCGAATTAGCGCGGCAACGCGGTTTCCATTCTTTAGCTGCAATACCCCTATTTCTGAATGACATTCCCATTGGTGTTTTTGTATTTTATTCTTCGGAGGCGAACTTCTTTGTCGAAAAAGAAATAAATCTTCTCCGGGAAGTCGGGATTGATCTCTCTTTTGCGTTGAATCGTTTTGATATAGAAATAAAGCGCAAACGGGCTGAAGAAGCCCTGCGGGAGAGCGAGACGCGCTTCCGCATTGCGCTCGAAAACTCGCCCATTGTCGTCTTCAATCAAGACCGGGAACTGCGTTATACCTGGATTCACAACCCGCATCCGGGATTCGACCCACGGGCAATGCTCGGCAAAACGGACGCCGAACTGCTTCCCGCGGACGACGCCGCGCGCCTGACCGAGATCAAGCGGCGCGTTCTGGAAAACGGCGTCACGGCCCGCGAAGAAGTCAAGACCACCATCGGCGGGCAGGCATTTTTCTACGACCTTACCGTTGAGCCATTGCGCGACCTGAAAGAAAAAATCATCGGCGTGACCTGCGCGTCCCTCGACATCACCGACCGCCACAAAGCGGAGGAGGTCATCCAGGCGTCCTTGCGGGAAAAAGAGGTCCTCCTCCGAGAGATCCATCATCGGGTGAAGAACAACATGCAGGTCGTCTCCAGCCTTTTCAACCTGCAGACCGGGCACATCAAGGATGAAGACGCCCGGAGGATGCTCAAGGAAGGGCAGCTCCGCATCCGTTCCATGGCCCTCGTGCATGAAAAGCTTTATAGATCGCGAGACTTATCCAAGATCGACTTCGCCGATTACCTCAGAAGCCTAGCGGACCATCTTTATCAATTCTTCCAGGTCAGGGCCGGTCGGATTCGTCTCGAAACGGATCTGGAACAAATCCACCTGGATGTCAATGCGGCCGTACCTTGCGGTCTCCTGGCCAGCGAGCTGATCTCGAACGCCCTTAAACACGCTTTCCCGGAGGGACGGGAAGGCGCGGTGGAGCTCGGGCTTCGACGGAAAAAGGATGGGGCCGTAGAACTTCGGGTCGCGGATGACGGAGTGGGCCTTCCCGATTCCATGGACTTCCGCCACACCGAGAGCTTCGGCCTGCAGGTCGTCATCCTGCTCGTCGGACAGCTCAATGGGACGATTGAGTTCGACCGGAAAAAAGGGGCGGCCTTCACCATCATTTTTCCCGAGGAGAAGGCAGGGCAAGGCCATGAACCGGAGCCCAGGCGCCCGATCTGAAGCCAAAATCGTTGACAAACGCCTATTTTTCCATTATTTTATCTCTACCATGACCCTGACCCTCAACCAGGCGCTTTTTTTAATCATTACGATCGCTGTGGTCGTTGCGGTCGTTTCCCTGGTCCGCCTGTTCGCCCAGCTTCGGCGGACGGCCGCCGAGGGGGAAAAAGCCCTGGCCGAGTTCGGGGAGCTGGCCCGCCATCTTAAAGAACTCGACCTCGTGGTCAAGGAACAGGTGGAGGAATTGGCCAAGACGATCGCCGCCTCCAAGAAAGCCGCGGTCAACGTCGCCGAGGCGTCCTCCCTGATCACAACCAAATTTGTCCGGCCCTCGTCCAAGTACCTTCCCTTCATCCTCCCCGTCGCCCAGTTTGTTTGGCGTCAGTTCCGCAAAAGAAAAAAGGAGAGAGACCATGGCCAATGACGGCAAAAGCAGCGTCCTTGAAGTCGCCGTATCGTTTCTGATCGGAGCGACGGCGGGATTCGTTCTCGGAATCCTGTTCGCCCCCGCGCCCGGCAAGGAAACGCGCAAAAAAATCGGAGACGAATTCGACAAAGGCAAGGAAAAAGCGAAAGAAGGCTTCGAAAAAATCTCCAAGGAAGCGGAAAAAGGCATCCGTGCCGTCCGCGAGAAAACCGAAGAAGGGATCGAAGTCATCAAGGAATTCCTCGAAAAGAAAAAAGGCGATCACGCCAAATCCTGACCGCTTCCTTTCTCTCCAGTTCAACGTCACTTCACAGAGGATCCTTCCGTGTCCGCGACAACGATTGTTTCCATAAAAGCCCGCGAGATTCTGGATTCGCGCGGGAATCCGACGGTGGCCGCAAAAATGACCCTGAGCGGCGGGGCCGTCGGAACGGCCGCCGTCCCTTCGGGAGCGTCCACGGGGACCCATGAGGCCCTAGAGCTCCGCGACGGCGACCCCGGCCGCTATCTGGGCAAGGGCGTTTTGAAGGCCGTCGCCCACGTTAACGAGGAGATCGCCCCCCGGCTGATCGGGTTCGACGTCCTCGACCGGACCGGGCTGGAAAAGCGCCTGCTCGAACTGGACGGGACGCCGGCTAAAAGCCGGCTTGGGGCCAACGCCATCCTCTCGGTTTCGATGGCCGCCGCCGAAGCGGCCGCCGCGGCCCAGGGACTCCCGCTTTACCGGTCGCTCCGGGCCGGGGACCGCTACACCCTTCCCGTCCCGATGATCAACATCCTCAACGGCGGAGCCCACGCCGACAACAGCGTCGACCTGCAGGAGTTCATGATCGTTCCGGCCGGCCGGCCGACGTTTGCCGAGGCCATCCGGGCGGCCGCCGAGGTTTTTCATCATCTGAAGAAAATCCTGAAAAAGAAAGGCTACGGGATCGCCGTCGGGGACGAAGGCGGCGTCGCCCCGAATCTCGGGTCCAACGAGGAAGCCCTGGACAGCATCGTCGAAAGCATCGAAAAGGCCGGTTATAAACCGGGGAAAGACATTTGGCTGGCCCTTGATCCCGCCGCTTCGGAATTCTACGCCGATGGCCGGTACGTCTTTAAAAAATCGGACGGTTCGACCCGGACATCGGCCGAAATGGTCGCCTTTTACGAAAACTGGCTCGGCCGATACCCGATCATTTCCATCGAGGACGGCCTGGCCGAGGATGATTGGGACGGCTGGGCGTTGATGACCCGGACCCTCGGAAAAAAAATCCAGATCGTCGGCGACGACATCTTCGTCACCAATATGTCCCGGCTGAAAGAAGGCGTCGCCCGCGGGGTGGCCAACTCGATCCTGATCAAGCTCAACCAGATCGGAAGCCTCAGCGAAACAATCGAGGCCGTGGACTACGCCCACGCCCATGACTACACCACGGTTATCTCCCACCGTTCCGGGGAGACGGAAAACACGTTCATCGCCGACCTGGCCGTCGCCCTGGCCGCGGGGCAGATCAAAACCGGGTCGGTCTGCCGCAGTGAACGGGTCGCCAAGTACAACCGGCTTCTCGAAATCGAGGACGAACTGGGGCCCAAGGGCGTTTACGCGGGAACCGGCGCGTTCGGAAAGCACATCAAGTAAGACGTTTCGAGAAATAAACGCGGGGCATCACCCCAGTTTCACCGACTGGAGAAGAGGCGTCCGGCGGCTTCCGCGTATTTTCGTTCATGCCGGAGAAGCCATTCCTTGCGCCACAGCCCCCCGCCGTAGCCGGTCAGGCGCCCGTCGGCGCCGACGATCCGGTGACAGGGGATGATGATCGACACGGGATTGGCTCCGTTGGCCGCGCCCACGGCTCGAACGGCGGCCGTCCGGCCGATCTTTCGGGCGATCTCGCCGTAGGAGGCCGTCCGGCCGAAAAAAACCTTTCGGAGGGCATTCCACACGTCGATTTGAAAGAGCGTGCCCTCCGGGGCCAGGGGAATGTCGAAAACGGTTCTGGCTCCGGCAAAATACTCTTCGAGTTGAACGGCGCAAGCGGTAAGGATCGGGCTCGCATAAGTATCCTTACTGACCTTTTCCCCCGGGAAATTCAGGTCCGTGAGAAATCCGTTTTTCTCCTTGAGTTCGATCATCCCGATCGGCGAATCGACATACAGAATCCTCTTTACGGTCATCATCGCTTCTTACGATCGAGAT
>CAYSGA010000217.1:0-4257 GCA_964430165.1 uncultured Eubacteriales bacterium | reverse complement strand
CTCGAAATCAGGACAAGCGCCGCCAGGGTCGACATCGACGCCGAGAGAATGAGCAGGAGAATGAGAATCGAGAACCCGTCCGGGACGACCCGAGAAAGCATTTCGGGCATCAAGGCGTCGAAGTCGGGTTGGCCGCCGGAAAAAACGGCGGGCGCGGTTGCCGGCGATAAAAATAGCCGGATGACGCTTCCGGAGAAATAGGCGATCGTCGATAGGACGAGGGCAAAAATCGTCGAGACGATCATCCCGATCCGAATCGACCGCTTGTCCTTCACCGCGTAAAATTTCTGGAGAAGCTGGGGCATTCCGAACGGAGCGACCGAGGTCAGAAAGACGAGCGAAAACAACGGCCATAATCCCGGCGGGCCGACCGCGGCCGTGAGTTTAGGATTGATCACGTTCAGACCCGCCGTCGCGGCCGCGATCCCTCCCGTTTTGGACAAGATGCCGATCAATATCACCCCGCCGCCGACGAGCATTAGGATTCCGAAGAGGACGTCCAACACGGTCATCGACTTATACCCGCCGAGAACGAGATAAACGGCGGTCAGAACACCCATGAAGAGAAGCGCCGGGACATACTCCAACCCGAAATTCCGTCTGAAAAGATAGGAAAGCCCGATGAATACGGCGGCCGAATACGGGATGAGAAAGACGAAAATCGAAACCGAAGCGAAAATTTTCAGAAACCGGCTGTGATAGCGCTTTCCCAAATATTCGGGCAGCGTCGCGACCTGGAGTTCCCCCGAGATTTTCTTTACCCGGGCGCCCAGGATCCACCAGACGGCTAAAACCCCGATGAACGCGTTCCCGACGGCGATCCATAAACCGGAATAGCCGAAACCCCAGCCGACTTTCCCGGCAAAGCCGATGAAGATGACGGCCGAGAAATAGGCCGCGCCGTAAGTAAAGGCCGTCATCCACGGCCCGATGGCCCCGCCGCCGAGGAAAAAATCATGGAAAGAACGGGTCTTCTTTCCCCGGGAAACGGCGATATAGAAAATGATCAGAACATAAGCCGCCAAGGCCGCGATTTTTAAGATCATATCGTTTCCTCCTGTTCGGAGCGACCCCCCTTCGCCCCGGCCGATTTCCTAATACCTAAACAACAATTCAAACCGGACCCAGGAATAAGGCTGCGCCCCGGCGAAATAGTAATTACCGGGCAGAAAATAGTCCCAGACGAAATGCCCTTGCAGGTTTTTGCTGATCTCACAATTCAGCCGGGCGTTGAATAATTTTCCGCGGCCCCGGCCCTCGCCGCTCAGGAAGGCGGACGGCGACATTTCCGCCGCCGCCCGAAGGTGATGCCAGGTCAAATTGAGATCCACATTCTCGGCCAACGCGAATCCGGCCGTCCCGTAGAGGGAAACAAAGTTCGTCCAAAAAGCGGGTTTGCTTTCCCGGCCAAACAGGTAAATCAGGGATTCGCTCCACTTCGGCCAGCGGCTGAAAGCGGGATCCCAGCCTTCATAACGGCCCGGCGTCGACGGGTCGTCGCCGCTCAAATAAATTCCGCCGAGCGTCAGCCTGGCCGGCCAAGGGAATTTCGCCCCGGTTTTATGATCCAGATGGAAATACCCGCCGAGGCCCGTCCGGTTTCGATTCCCGCCGGAATCGGGGAGATCCCGGAGTTTTCCAAATTGAAAGGCGGCCTCGGTCGTCAATTCCAAATTCGTGATCAAAGGCAGACGGACGCGGCCGCCGAGGATATTGATATGCGACTCGGGCAACGTCTCGAAAACGCGGACGTTCTTGCGGAAAAGATAGCCTTCGGTCTTCCACCGGCCGGCCGTCCCCGTCCAGTACAACCCGAATCCTTCTTCGATTTGCTCGACCATCTTTTGGCTCCAGTCGTTGAGGACCGGGAGAATCGAGTCGGTTCGGGGTTGATAAACATAAAAGCCGGTGATGGTGTTTTTTTCGCTCAAAAGCCAATCGGCTCGAACACCGTTGAAATAAGCCGACCGGGAACCGTCCAGGGGCCCGCCGTCCATGATCAGAAAGCCCTCACCGAACTGTAAATCCTGCCGCCCGACGGTCAGCGTGAACGGCAGTCCGGCGGGCTTCGTCCATTTCAGGTTCAAGGAGTCAAAAAAAATCTCATGTCCGTCGAAATTCCTTCTGATCCGCGGATCGGATTTCGGGGCCAGATAATACCGGTTTTCATTCGTGAGACGAACGGTCAAATCGAATCCCGCCAAGAAGTTCCATTGAGCCTGGAGACTCGTCCGAAAACGGACGTAGGCGCTGCTGTCGGTCTTGGATTCGTCGAGACTCGTCACGTTGTCCGAAGATTCCTGCCGGATGCGTTCGGTGAAGGCAAAACTGAGCGCGGGGATATTTTCGGCGGCGGAAGACGCGGGCTGCGCGGTCTGCCCCAAAGCGGCCGGGCTAACGGAAACGACAAGCCCGACGATCATTCCAAAAACGGCGATCGCCCTGGTTCTCATATTTTTAAAGCCTCCTCAAAAATAGGGAACGCCCCTCCCCCCCTGTCGGCGAAGCGGATCTTCCGCCAAAATCCGGCCGAGCGTTTCGACGAAGCATTCGGCGTCGGCCGTCGTGAAGCACATCGGCGGCTTGATCTTCAGGACGTTCCGATCCGAGCCATCGGTGCTGACGAGGATGCCTTCCTCCCTCATCCTATCGGCGATATAAGCAGCCTGGGCCGGGGCCGGCGTCCGTTTCTCCCGGTCCGAGACGATCTCGATCCCGAGAAACAGCCCCAAACCGCGGACGTCCCCGATCAGAACGTGATCGAGCTGAAGCCGTTTCAGCCCGGCCTTTAAAACCGCCCCGACGCGGAGGGCGTTTTCCTGCAGCTTCTCCTCCGCGAGGACATCCAAAACGGCCATTCCAGCCGCGAGCGAGACGGGATTTCCGCCGTAGGTGTTGAAATATTCCGGCCCGGAAGCGAACGCGTCGGCGATCGCCCGCGTCGTCACGACCGCGGCCAGGGGAAACCCGTTGCCGATGGGTTTGCCCATCGTCACGATGTCGGGCACGACGCCCTGGGTTTCGAAACCCCAAAAATGGGTGCCGACCCGGCCGAACCCGACCTGAACTTCGTCGGCCAGGCAGACACCCCCAGCCGCCCGGACCCGGCGATAAACCTCTTTAAGGTATCCGTCGGGAAGAACGACCTGCCCGCCGCAACTGAGGAGCGATTCAGCGATGAATCCGGCCGGAAGCCGCCCTTCCGCCTTGATCCGTTCGATGCAGGTTGCTACGGATTCCGCGTATTTCCGGCCCGCCTCCGGATCGCCTTGGCGATAAAGCCCGCGGTACAAATACGGCATTTCGGCCACCTGGGTGTGAGTCGGCCGGCCCGAACCGCCCTTGGCCTCGAATTTGTACGGGCTGATTTCGATCAACGAAGTCAGGTGCCCGTGATAAGCCCCCGGCAGGACGATCATGTCCCGGCGGCCGGTGTAATGCCGGGCCAACCGCAAGGCCAGGTCGTTGGCTTCGCTCCCGGAATTCACGAGGTAACAGACGCGTAGCTCCGCGGGCAGCGTCGCCGTCAACCGTTCGATGTAACGGGCCAGCGTGTCGTGCAGGTAGCGGGTGTTGGTGTTGAGAACCGCGGCCTGCCGCTGAACGGCGGCGACGACATGCGGGTGGGCATGGCCGACGTGGGGCACGTTGTTGACCGCGTCAAGATACATCCGGCCCGTATGGTCGTAAAGATGCTGCTTGAATCCGCGGACGATTTTAAGGGGTCTCCGGTAGGCAACGCTCAACGACGGCCCGAGATGTTCGCGGCGCCGGGCCAGGATCTCTTCCGGGCTCAATCCCGGGTCGGCCAGGTCCGCCTGGTTCAGCCCAAGGATTAGGCTCGGATCGGGGCACACCGAGCGCCAGATCTCCCGTTCGCTCGCCCGGCAGACGCCCGGATAATTGCCGCATTCGTCGAACAAGTCGAGGATGATTTGGAAATGAAGATGCGGCGGCCAGTCCCCGTTTTCCAGCATCGGGCCGATTGCGCCGACCTGCCCGCCTTTTCCGACCGGCCGGCCGGGTTCCATTCCCTCGAGCGAGTTTCGGCTGAGATGGCCGTACAGAGTGTAGAAGACCAGCGGCCCGCCACCCGGGCCGACCGCGTCCGCCCGGTGTTCGAGGATGATCGTCGGCCCATAGTCCAGGCGCTCGTTGTTGTCCCGGGCGAATTTGACCACCCCGTCGGCCGGGGCGAAAACGGGAGTTCCGACGGCGGCAAAGACATCGATTCCGAGGTGGACCGTCCGGCCTTCG